>JBMTXT010000001.1:0-62376 GCA_049453775.1 Gemmatimonadaceae bacterium
GGCGCGCGCGACGTTGGTGAGGGTGGCGAGCTCGCCGGTGGCGAGGATCGCCTTCAGATGCGCGTCGCCACAGGCCTCGCGGAAGGCACGCACCTCGTCGTCGAGCGCGGTCCAGTCCCCGGTGAGCACATGGGCCCGCGTGATCACGATATCGATCTCGCGCGCCCCCGCCGCGACCGAGGCGCGGATCTCGGCGAGCCGCGTCTCGAAGGGAGAGAGCCCCGCGGGAAATCCCGTCGAGACCGCGGCGACGGGGATCCCGCTCCCCTCGAGGGCACGCACCGCGGTCTCGACCCACCGGTGATAGACGCAGACCGCCCCGACGGTGATCCCGAGCGACCCGGCGCCCAAGGCGGCGAGGACCTCGTCGCGGACGGGACGGCGCGCCTTGGCGCAGAGCCGTGTCACGTTCCCCGCCGTGTCGTCGCCGGAGAGCGTGGTGAGGTCCATCAGCGTGATCGCCTTGAGCAACCAGGCGGCCTGCCACTCCTTCTTGACGGTGCGGCGCGTGGGGATCGTCGCCGCACGACGCTCCGCCGCACTCCGGTTCACGCGGATCGCCCGGACCCGCTCGAGATCGAGGGGCTGCCCTGTGTTCCGTGGGAGCGTGGACGCGCTCACCCAGCGATCCCTGCGGTCATCCGCCGCCGATCGATCACGGGCGCAGCCGGTGCATCATCCGCGGGAAGGGGATGCACTCGCGGATATGCGGCGTACCGCAGATCCAGGCGACGGTCCGCTCGAGCCCAAGGCCGAAGCCCGAATGGACGAAGGTCCCGTACTTCCGCAGGTCGAGGTACCACCCATACGCATCGAGGGGGAGCCCTTCTTCCTGGATGCGATGCAGCAACTTGTCGTAGTCGTCCTCACGCTGCGACCCGCCGATGATCTCCCCATACCCCTCCGGCGCGAGCATGTCGTCACAGAGGACGGTGCGCGGGTCGGCAGGATTCTCCTTCATGTAGAAGGCCTTGGCCTCCTTGGGGTAATTGCAGATGAAGATCGGAGTCTCGTAGTCCTCGACAAGGAGCGACTCGTCCTCTGCCCCGAGGTCCTCGCCCCACTGCACCGCGCTCCCCTTCTTCTGGAGGGTCGCGACGGCATCGGTGTAATCGATCCGCGGGAAGGGGCCCTTGATCCGCTCGAGCTTGGAGATGTCGCGCTCGAGCTCGGCGAGCTCGGCCTTGCGCCGCTCCACCACGCGCTGCACCAGGAACGAGACGAAGTCCTCCTGCAGCTGCATGTTGGCATGCGTGTCGTTGAAGGCGACTTCCGGCTCGATCATCCAGAACTCGGTCAGATGCCGCCGCGTCTTGGACTTCTCGGCGCGGAAGGTCGGCCCGAAGGTGTAGATCTTCCCGAAGGCCGCGGCCGCTGCCTCGCCATAGAGCTGGCCCGTCTGCGCGAGGTAGGCGTTCCCCTCGTCGAAGTACTCGGTGCTGAAGAGCCCGCTTCGCTCGCCGATCGCGGCGGTGAGGATCGGGGTGTCGACGCGGAGGAAGCCCCGCTCATAGAAGAAGTCGTGGATCGCCTGCTCGATCTCATTGCGGATCCGCATGATCGCCACCTGCCGCGGCGTGCGGAGCCAGAAGTGGCGGTTATCGAGCAGGAAGTCGACCCCATGCTCCTTGGGCTGGATCGGGTAGTCGAGCGGGCTCGCGCCGATCACCGCCAGCGTCGTCACACCGAGTTCCACGCCGCCGACCTGGCGTGCATCGGCGCGCACCGCACCGGTGACGGTGATCGAGGTCTCGAGCGTGAGCGTGCCGAAGGTCGCCCAGGAGGTCTCATCGACCTCCTTCTTCACGACGACGCACTGGAGGAGCCCGGTGCCGTCGCGCAGCACGATGAAGGCGATCTTCCCGGAGGAGCGGAGGTGGGTGACCCACCCGCGGATCGTGACGGTCTGCCCCACCCGGTCGGGGAGGTCGGCGATGCGAAGGACGGGCTCGGTGCTGGACATCCTTGAAAGCTAGGGGGGATCACCCGACGCGGAAGAGCTCCAACGCGCGGCCATAGCCCCGCCGGAGCACCTGCTTAATCCGCCGATGCTCGGGGCGTGCCAGATCAGGGTCCTCCTCCACCAGGCGGTCAGCGGCGGCCCGGGCTGAGTCGCTGAGGGCCTCGTCCTTGAGGGGGTCGGCGATCCGGAAGGTGGGGACCCCGCTCTGCCGCTCCCCGAAGAGGTCCCCCATCCCGCGGATGGCGAGATCGGCGCGAGCGATCTCGAAGCCATCCTCGCTCCGGACGATCACCTGGAGCCGCTCCGCCGACTCGGCGCCCACATCCCCCAGGAGGATGCAGAACGACTCCGCAGCCCCGCGTCCTACCCGTCCTCGGAGCTGATGGAGCTGGGAGAGCCCGAACCGCTCCGGGTGCTCGACGACCATCACCGTCGCGTTTGGGACGTCGATCCCGACCTCGATCACCGTCGTGGCGACGAGGACGTCGATCGCGCCGTCGCGGAAACGGCGCATCACCTCGTCCTTCTCGTCGGCGGACATCCGGCCATGGAGGAGCGCCATGCGGAGGCCCGCGAGGGCGCCCGCCGACAGCTCCTCATAGGCCGTGGTGGCGGCGGTCAGCGAGAGCTTCTCCGACTCCTCGACCAAGGGGTAGACGATGTAGACCTGACGCCCCGCCTCCACCTGCACCCGCACGAAGGCCATCACCTTCGCCCGCGCCGACTCGGGGCGCATCGCGGTCGTCACCGGCTTCCGGCCTGGCGGTCGCTCATCGAGGAGACTCACATCCAGATCGCCGTACACCGTGAGCGCGAGGGAGCGCGGGATCGGGGTCGCCGACATCAGGAGGACGTCCGGCTTCTGCGGGCCCAGCCCCCGCTCTGCCAGCGCCCGGCGCTGATCCACCCCAAACCGATGTTGCTCGTCGATGATCGCGAGGCCGAGCGAGCGAAAGGTCGTCTTCTCCTGGACGAGCGCGTGGGTCCCGACCACGAGACAGGGTTCCCCGCCCGCCATCCGCGTCGCGGCGAGCCGACGCTCGGCCGCGCTCCGGCTCCCGGTCAGCAACACGGGAACGATCCCCAGCGGCGCGAGGAGCCGGTCGATCGTCCGCGCATGCTGTTCCGCCAGCAGCTCGGTCGGCGCCATGAAGGCGACCTGCTGGTCGTTCTCCATCGCGAGCAAGGCGGCGAAGAGGGCGACGACGGTCTTCCCCGCCCCCACGTCGCCCTGCAGCAGCCGATGCATCCGCGTCGCGTCGCACATGTCGGCGACGATCTCTCGGATGCTCCGCACCTGCGCCTTGGTGAGCGTGAAGGGGAGCACCTCACGGAACCGCGCGGTGAGGGCCTTCTTGTTCACGAAGCGGATCCCGTCGCGCGCGGTCCGCGTGAGCTGCCGCGCCTTGCGGTGCAACAGGTGCACGCAGAGCAGCTCCTCGAACGCCAGGCGCGCGCGTCCCTCGAGTGCCGCCGCCACCGATGCGGGCCGATGCACCGCGGCCAACGCCTCCCGCAGCGCGGGCACCCCCGCCGCCGCGAGCATCGGGGCCGGGAGATACTCCTCGACCAAGGGGAGCAGGGCGTCGAGATGCGCCTCGATCAACCCGCGGATCACCTTCACCGAGAGCCCCTCGGTGGCCCCGTACACCGAGAGCCCGCGTCCACCGGTCGTCCCCGCGGCGCCGGCGCCGAGGTTCACGAACTCGCGCGGCGCAAGCTGCCGCCCATGGAAGAAGCGCACCGGCCCACTGAGCAGGAGCACATCCTCCTTCTTGATCTGCCGATCGAGCCAGGGCTGCCCCGGCCACGCCACCTCGATCAGCCCTGACGCGTCCTGCACCACCGCCTGGAAGACGCGGAGCCCCCGCTTGGTGGGGAGGATCCCCGTACTGATCACCGTCCCGATCACCGTCGCGTCGTCGCCGACGCGCAGCGAGTGGATCGCGCGGACGGTGGTCGCATCCTCGTAGCGATGCGGGATATGCCAGAGCAGATCCCCCGCCGTGAAGATGTTGAGTCGCTTCAGGAGCTCGGCGCGCCGCGGGCCGACCCCGGTCAGATAGGTGACCGGCGTCTCGAGCGTCAGACGTGCCGGCGGCCGGGGGCTCACGCCTCGAGGAGTGCGCGCGAGAAGGCGGTGGGGTCAAAGGGCTGCAGGTCGGCGGCCTGTTCCCCCGTCCCGAGGAACTTCACCGGGACATCGATCGCCTCATGCACCGCGACGACCACCCCCCCGCGCGCCGTCCCGTCGAGCTTCGTCACCACGAGTCCCGTGACCGGCACCGCAGCGGAGAAGAGCTTCGCCTGCTGCACCGCGTTCTGTCCCACCGTCCCATCGAGCACGAGGAGCGCCTCGTGCGGCGCCCCCGGCAACCGCTTCTCGACCACGCGCTGCACCTTCTTGAGCTCGTCCATCAGCGCCCCGCTCGTATGGAGCCGCCCCGCGGTGTCGATGATCACGACATCGACCCCGCGCGCGACGCCGGCATCGATCGCCTGAAAGGCGACCGCCGCGGGATCCCCACCGGGCGCCCCCCCGACGAACGCCGCGCCGGTCCGCTCGGCCCAGACCCTGAGCTGATCGATCGCCCCGGCCCGGAAGGTGTCCCCCGCCCCGAGCAGGACGCGCTTCCCCTCAGCCTGCAGGCGTGCGGCCAACTTCCCGATGAAGGTGGTCTTCCCTGCCCCGTTCACGCCGAGGACGAGGATCACAGCGGGACGCTCGGTCGGCAGATGGAGCGCGGGGTCGTGACGGCCGGCGCGGAGGGCACCCTCGATCTCGAGGCGCAGCGCGGCGAGGAACTGGTCATCCGTCGTGATCGTCCCGCGGCTCGCCTGCTGCCGGATCGCGTCGACCAGCCGCAGCGTCACCGGGACGCCGAAGTCGGCCTCGAGGAGCATCTGCTCGACCCGCTCGAGGGAGCCCTCATCCACCCCACCCCGGACGAGGACCGCCACGTCGGTGAGCGCGATCGCCTTGATCCGCTCCCAGAGCGACTTCTTCGGGAGGTCGCCGGACTTCTTCGAGAGGAACGCCATAGGGTGAAACGTAGCGTCAGCGGAGCCCGCGTCGACGCCGGAGCCCCCACTCGAGGGAAAGGGCCGCGAGGGCGAGGGCGACGAGCCCCCACTGCCCACGAGCACCGAGTGGCCGGCCCACGACCGTGCCGCTGCCCACGGCCCCCCCCGACACGGTCGGCGCCCGCGGGCGCTGTTCCGCGCGCCGCGCACGCGCACGCGCCACCACCGACGCCGGCGTATCGTCGGCATCGGTCGCCAGCCCCGGTGCGGCGCCGACCCAATCGATCAACGCTCCGAACAACGCATCGTAGGACGCCGCGCCGCGCCCGCCGCGGGACTTCCATCGCCAGAAGCCGGCAGCCGGAATGCGCACCACGCGCTGGCCGGTCGCGTCGCGCGCCATCACGCGGACCGCCGCGCGCGATTCGAACCGCCGGCCCCGGCGGGTCTCGACCACCGTCGCCTCGGCGGCGTCGGCGCGGGTCGGCGCCACATCGAGCGGGGGAAGTGAATCCCAGGGGAGCGCGCTCAGCGCATCGGAGAGTGGGGAGGGCGATGATGGCACCACCGGGTAATACTCATCGCCTGCGGGGGGTGGGCTCATCAGGAGGAGGCCGGCGGCCCGGAGGGCGTCGGGCGCACCAAGGACGGCGGTGTCCCCATGCAGGAGGAGGAGCGAGGCGTCACCCGCCGCGCGTCGGACCACGCCCTCCTCCACGGGAGCCATGCTACCATCGACGCGCCAGACCCCTGGCGCCACCTGCCAATAGGCGCGCACCGGGCCGCGGCGCACCGCGCGCAGCGCCGCGACGGCGAAGCGCGCATCCTGATCGGGCGCGGTCGAGAGCACGACCGCGGCGGCGCCCCCGGTGATCCGGATCGACTGCACCAGGGTGTCCTCGACGGTCGCCGCGTCGCGAAGGGAGCCGGTGAGACGCACGGCGGCGGCCCCCACGGGCAACGGGACCGGGATGCCGAGGAGGCGCGTCTCGTAGGGCCCCATCGCCTCGATGGCGCGGCGCACGATCGTCTCGCCATCTCGCGCCAGGGTGAGCTCCTGCGCGGGGGCGCCGTCCGCATCGGCGGTGACCGTCACCTCGGCGACGATCGTGTCCCCTGCCGGGGCCGCCGCCGGGGCCTCGAGCGCGGTGAGGACCGCGGCCGCCCGCGGCGGAAGATCGATGCGATGGATGGTGGAGCCGATCGGCAGACGCGCGACCCACTCGGCATCGTCGAGCCGACCATCGGTCACGACGTGCACCGGACGGCCCGTGGCCAGCGCCCATTCGACCACCGGTCGGATCCGGGATCCCACATCGGTCGGCTGATCGGGGAGCGGGGCGATGCGCACCGAATCGCCGAAGAGGCGCACCGCCTCGGTACGCCCCGGATCGAGTGAGTCCACGAGGGCGCGGGCGGCCCGCCACGCGGACGCATCGCCACCGACGATCCAACTCGCCGAGACATCCAGCGCGACCGCAGGACGCGGCGGGACCGCACGGCGGAGCGGGGCGTCGAGGAGGACGGCCACCACCGCGGTGATGGCGATCCATCGCAAGAGGAGGAGCGCGACCATCGCGCGGGACCCGGCGCGACGATAGAGCAGCCACGTCACCCCTCCACCGAGGAGTACCGCGAGCCCCCATCTGATCATCGGTAGGTCGCCTCCGCCGGGGTGCGCCAGCTCAGTTGGTCACGGCCGCACGGACGAGCCCGGAGGGCCCCTCGAGTGCCTGCTGTGCCACTCGCCGGGCCGACCCGAACCGATCGAGGTCGGCGCCGCGCAACGCAGGACCTGCCGCCGACGTCAGCGCCGTCCGCGGGTCGCGATGCGCCCCGCGTACCAGCACCTCGAAGTGGAGGTGCGGCCCCGTCGAGAGCCCCGTCGATCCCACATACCCGATGGTCTGGCCGATCGAGACGCGCGCGCCCGACCGGATCGCGGGCCCGAACCCGCGCAGATGGGCATAGCGCGTCACGAAGCCATTGCTGTGCCGCACCTCGACGACGTTGCCATACCCGCCACGGCGTCCGGCGAAGGTGACGACCCCATCGCCGATCGTCCGGACCGGTGTCCCCGAGGGGGCGGAGTAGTCGAGCCCTTTGTGCGCGCGCCAGGTGCCAAGCACGGGGTGCCGACGGCCGCCGAACCCGCTCGACATCCGCCGGAAGGAGAGGGGGGCACGGAGGAAGGTCGCGGCGAGGGAGCGCCCCTCCTGATCGTAGTACCGACTCCGCCCCGACGTCCCCTCGAGGCGGATCGCCTGCACCTCCCGCCCCCCGCGCTCCAGCCCGGCGGCCAGCACCCGCCCGATCCGGGAGGCCCCCGTCTGGAGCGATTCGCGCTCGACGAGGACCCGGAGGCGATCGCCCCGCTGGAGGTCCCGCGACATGTCGACGCGATACTCGTAGATGTCGGCGACGGTCCAGGCGAGGTCCTGGCGCGCGCTCCCGGAAAGCCAGTCGGCGGCGCCCTCGTCGATGGCGGCGTAGAGGGAGCTCTGGACCGTGCCACGGATCAGCACCGTGTCGGTCGTCCACGGCAGGCGCTCATCCCTGGCGGTCCACCTCCCGCCCGCGTCTCGGCGGACCACGATGGTGCGATCCAGCCCGAGGAAGAACCGGACCTCATTCCCGGGGGATCCGGCGGAGTCGCCACTCACCTCGATCGCCATCCCGGCACGGAGGCGACGCGAATCGAGCGGGGTCGCCTCGAGGATGTTCGCAGCCTCGAGGGGATCGAAGCCGCGTCGTCGCAGGAGCGTCGTCAGGGTCTCACCCCGCTCGAGGGTGTCGGCACGCGACCAGCGCCGCACGAGGGTGGGATCGAGGAGCTCGCCCGGCCGTCCGACGCGGGGGGCTGGCAAACGAAGTGCGGCAATCGCGAGCGCCGCGACCACCGCACCGAGGAGGAGACGCCCTGCGCGAGGCGTCAATCCATCTGCCTCCGAATGAACGTCGGGATCTCCATATCCCCGAGGTCCTCGAGCGGGATGGCGGCCGGACGCGGGCGCGCCACCGGCACGGCGTTGCCGGTGGGGTGCGGCGCCGCGGCGGCGGGAGCCGGCGTCTGCCGCGCGGCCCGGATGGCGGGATCGATCGGGATGACCGGCGTCGACACGGCGCGACCGATCAGCGCCGCCCCCGTGACCTTCCGATCGAACCCGGTGGCGATGACCGTGACGCGCACCTCGCCCTGCATCGCCGGCTCGTGCACCGCGCCGAAGATGATCTCACTCTCCTCGCCCACCGCCTCCTTCACGATGTCCGAGATCGTCGTGACCTCGCCGAGGGTGAGCTCCACGCCCCCGGTGATGTTGATGAGCACGCCGCGTGCGCCCGCGATCGAGACGTTGTCGAGGAGGGGCGAATCGATCGCCATGCGCGCGGCATCGACCGCGCGGTTCTCCCCGCGCCCAATCCCCGTGCCCATGATCGCCGATCCCCCGTCCTTCATGACGGTGCGGACGTCGGCGAAGTCGACGTTCACCACGCCGGCCTTGGTGATGATGCTCGAGATCCCGCCCGTGGCCTGCAGCAGCACCTCATCGGCCTTCTTCAGCGCATCCTGGAACGGGATCCCCTTCCCCACGACGGCGAGGAGCCGCTCGTTCGGGACGACGATCAGCGTGTCCACATGCTTCGCCATCTCGGCGATCCCCTCGTCCGCCTGCCGCATCCGCTTGCGCCCCTCGAAGAGGAAGGGCTTGGTCACGATGCCGACGGTGAGCGCCCCCGCCTCCTTGGCGATCTCGCAGATGATCGGGGCGGCCCCGGTGCCGGTGCCACCGCCCATCCCGCAGGTCACGAAGACGAGGTCCGACCCGGTGAGGGCCCGCGCCACCTCATCGCGGTTCTCCTCGATCGCCTGGCGCCCGATCTCCGGCCGGGCGCCGGCCCCGAGACCGCGCGTGAGCTTCTTGCCGATCTGGACCTTCACATCCGATTTGGAGTTGATCAGCGCCTGCGCATCGGTGTTGACCGAGATGAACTCGACGCCATCGAGCTGCTCCTCGATCATGCGGTTGACGGCGTTGCCGCCACCCCCGCCGACGCCCACGACCTTCATGCGGGCGTTCTGTGCGGCGTGATCCTCGAGCTCGAAGATGTTCATGGCGCGGCGGACTCCATCGGAGGGGGCGTGGACCTGCGGCGGCGACGGCGGAATATAACGTGACCGCCGGCGCCGGTCATATCCCGAAGACGACCGACCCCCCGCGATGGAAACGGTCTAGAAGAAGTCCTGCAGCCAGGTCTTGACCTTGCCGGCGAACTGGTCCATCGACGGGGTCGCGGGGAGCCCGAGACGCCGCCCCCCCTTGGTGGCGGTCGCCCCCATCGCGACGCGATGTGCCCCGTATTGGACGAGCCCCGTCACCGTCGCGAAGCGCGGCGATTGCACCGCATCGGCGAGCCCGCCAAGGGACTCGCCGGGGACGCCGAGCCGCGCGCCGGTCCCGAACACATCGCTGGCGAGATCGGCCGTGCCCGGCTGCGCCGCGGCGCCTCCCGTCACCACCACACCGGCCGCGAGCTTGGGGAGGAGCCCCGCCCCTTCCACATCCCGGAGCACGAACTCGAAGATCTCCTGCGTGCGCTGATGGATGATGTGGGCCAGCAGGGACCGCGGGATCTCGCGCTCCCCCTGCGCCCCGGTGCTCGGCAGCCGCAGCCGCTCGTCGTGGGGCACGAGCGGCTCGAACGCGGCGCCATAGGTCGCCTTCAACTGCTCGGCATCGGCCTGGGTGACGCCAAGGCCATGCACGATGTCGCTGGTGACGTTCATCCCGCCGTAGGGGATCGTCCCGAGATGGCGGATCTTCCCCTCGTGGAACACCGCGACGTCGGTGGTACCGGCGCCGAGTTCGATGAGGGCGACCCCGAGCTCCTTCTCATCGTCGGTCAGCACGGCGAGCGCACTGGCGAGCGGCTCGAGGACGAGCTCCCCGACCCGATACCCGGCGCGCTCCACCGCCTTGCGGAGGTTCATCGCCGGCGAGGCGCCGATGGTGACGAGATACATCTCGGTCTCGAGCCGCGTGCCGATCATCCCGATCGGATCGCGGATGCCGAAGCTCTTGTCGACGGTGTACTCCTGCGGGATCGCATGGATGAGCTCCCGGTCCTGCGGGATGCTCTGCGCCCGGGCCACCGCATTCGCGCGGTCGACGTCGGCCTTGGTGATCTCCGCGCCGGTGATCGAGGCGATCCCCGAGGAGGTCATCGCCTGCATGTGCTCGCCGGCGATCCCAGCGTAGACCGTCTCGACCTTCGCCCCAGCCATCCGCTCGGCGTCCTGCAGCGCCTTCGCGATCGACCGCTGCGTCTCCTCGATGTCCGCCACCACCCCTTTGCGGAGTCCCGTCGTGCGCGACTGCCCCACGCCCAGGATGTTCACCGTGGGGTGCTTGGGCAGATCCCCCACGACCTCCGCGATCACCGCGGTGGTCTTGGCGGATCCGATGTCGAGGCCGGCGACGAGACGATCAGGGTTCATGGTGTAGTCGAGAGTCGGGCCACCACCTGGTCGCGGTAGCGGAGATCGAGCTCCACCGCCGCACGCCCACGGGTGACGAGGTCCTGCTGCACGGCGAGCGCCTCGGCGAGACGCCCCAACGAGACATCCGCACCGGCGAGGAGGCGGACCGTGGCCAGGTCGAGCACCACCGCCCCCTCCGGTCCGCGACGGGCATCGCTCACCTGCGCCGCAAGCGCGGGGAGCGTCGTCTGCACCTCGCTCAACAACCGCAGGAGGAGCGTGTCGCGGGACGCCACTACGGGGAGATCGACATCGATGGCGGTGGGATCCACCGGCAAGGTTGCGCCCTCGGCATCGATGACGACCACCCCCGTCGGCGTGCTCACCAGCGCCACCGGCGGGCGTTCCGTCACCTGCACCACGAGCGTCCCGGGGAGCCGGCGCCGGATGCGCACCTCACGCACCTGCGGATGCTCCCGAACCCGCGCCACCAAGGGCGAGACGCCATCCCAGATCGAGGCGGTGGTGTCGACCCTCAACCTCGAAACGATTTCGTCGGGGGCCGCGTAACGCGTCCCCTCGATCACCACGCGTCGCACGCGGAAGAACTCCATGCGCCGGAGCCCCGCCCGGCCCCACCACGGGCTCGCGAGGAGGAGCGCGACGATCGTGCCCCGCCAGAGCCACCGGAGCCGCGGCCGCCACCGATCGCGCCAGCCGATCGTCTCGGTCATGCCCCCAACCGGGTGAGGAGCTCGGGGCCCGTCTTGGTGACATCCCCCGCCCCGACGGTGAGGACCAGATCGCCCGCGCGCACGCGCTCGGCGAGGGCGTCGGCCATCGCGGAGCGCGGGCCGGTCCACGCCGGCGCGCGCCCCGCCCGCGCGGCGGCTTCGGCGATCAAGGCGCTCGTGACCCCAGGGATCGGCTGCTCGCGCGCCGGGTAGATGTCGGCGAGACAGCAGAGGTCCGCGGCGGCGAGCGCGGTGCCGAACGCCTCGGCGAAATCGCGCGTGCGGCTGAACAGATGCGGCTGGAAAGCGATGACGATCCGCCGATCGGGATAGGCCTCGCGCGCCGCCGCGATGGTCGCCGCCACCTCGGTGGGGTGATGCGCGTAGTCATCGACCACCGTCACCCCCCGCGCGCTTCCCTTCCGCTGGAAGCGCCGCTCCGCCCCGACGAAGCGCGCCAGCCCCGGCGCCATCGCCTCGACGGTGAGCCCCCACGGCCCGATCCCGCAGGCGAGCGCCGCCAGCGCATTCAACACGTTGTGCCGCCCCGGCACGCCGAGGTGCACCTCGCCGAGCGGCTTCCCATCGTAGACGACGGTGAAGGTCGAGCCACCGTCCTGATGCCGGAGATCGCGCGCGACGAGCCGCGCCTCGGGACTCGTCATCCCGTAGCGGATCACCTCCGCCGTCGCCGGCGAGGGGAGCGCATTCGCCCCGGGATCGTCGGCGCAGAGCACCACGTAGCGCGCGCGCCGCACGTACGTCGCGAAGGTCGCCATGATGTCGGCGAAATCGGCGTAGATATCGAGATGATCGGCCTCGACGTTCGTCACGACCGCGACCGTCGGCGTGAGCGCGAGGAACGACCGGTCATACTCGTCGGCCTCGACCACGAAGAGCTCGTGCCCGCCACGGGAGAGGTTCCCCCCCCACGCCGTCACGCGGGCACCGACCACGCCGGTCGGATCCTTCCCCGCCGCCGCGAGCGCCTCGGTGGTCATCACCGTCGTCGTGCTCTTCCCATGCGTGCCCGCGATCCCGATCAGCACCCCACCCGCCGTCGCCTCGGCGAGCGCCTCGGCGCGACGGACCACCGCGATTCCCAAGGCCCGCGCGCGCGCCACCTCGGGATGGTCCTTCGGGATCGCGCTGGAAACGACGAGCGCGCGATGCCCCTCGAGGTGCGCGGGGTCATGCCCCGTCTGCACCGGGATCCCGAGCGCGATCAGGTCGGCGGCGCCGGCGGGATCGCGATCGCATCCCGTCACAGACGCGCCGCGCCGATGCAGCAATTCGGCGAGCGCACTCATCCCGGCGCCACCGATCCCTTGAAAGTGGACCGGCCGTGGATCGGTCGGATCGAGCAATGACATGCGAGGAATCTAGACGGCGCGGCGATCGAGACGCTGCGCGATGTGCTGGGCGATGTCCGCCGCGGCGGTGGGGCGTCCCCGCCCGCGTGCCGCCGCACGCATGGCCTGGCGCGCCGCCGGATCGTCGAGCAGCGCACGCACCTCGGCGTCGATACGCGCCGCGCTGAGCGCCGATTCGGGGAGGTGCCGGGCGGCCCCAGCCGCCTCGAGCACCCGCGCATTCGCCGTCTGATGGTCCTGCGCCGCCGAGGGCAGCGGGACGATCACCATCGGGATCCCCCACGCACAAAGCTCGCTCGTCCCCATCATCCCCCCGCGGACGAGGGCAAGGTCGGCGGCGGCGTACGCGTCGCTGATCGGCGAGAGGTACGGCACCACCCGCACATCGGCACGGTCGAGATGCGCGAAGGCATCGTGCTGGCCGCGCCCCGTCGCCCAGAGGACACAGAGCCCCGCCGGGATCCCCTGCTCCACCCAGCGCGCCACCGCCCGGTTGATCGCCCGGGATCCCTGCGACCCGCCGAAGACGAGCACGACCGTCGCCGCCGCGGGAAAGCCCCACCGAGCGCGGGCCTCTGCCGGCGCCGGATGGAGATCGGGCGGCGGCTGGATCGGGTTCCCCGTGTCGTGATAGAGGCAGCGCCCCTTCGGGAGCCAGCGCTCCGCCTCGGGATAGCCGAGATAGGCCTCCGTCGCGAAGCGCGCGGTCCACCGGGCGGTGATCCCGGGGATCGCGTCCCCGATGTGCTGCACGAGTGGGACGCGATGCGCCCACGCCCACGCCGAGGCGAGCCCCGCAGCATAGCCCCCGGTCCCCACCACCATGGCCGGACGCAACGTGCGCCCCAGCTCCGACATCGCCCGCCACCCGCTCACCGCCCCGCGCAGGGTCCGCCAGTTCCGCCAGAGCTGCGGCCGGTAGAGGGGATGGAGATCGAGCAACCGATACGGGAATTCGGTGGTCGGGAGCACCTCCCGTTCGATCCCGCGCTGCGCCCCGACGAAGAAGGGACGGACCTCCGGGCGGCGCGCGACGAGGGCCCGGGCGATCGCGAGTGCGGGATAGAGGTGCCCACCGGTCCCGCCCCCGGTGAAGAGGACGTTCATCGTGCGCGGGGCGCCGGAGCGCGACCACCCACGCGCTCTCGCTCGCTCCCGATGTTCACGAGGAGTCCCGTGATGAAGAGCGAGAGCATGATGTTCGAGCGCCCGTACGAGACGAAGGGCAACGTGAGCCCGGTGGTGGGCAACAACCCGATCACGACGCCCAGGTGCAGGTACGCGGTGAAGACCATCGTCGTGGTCAATCCGATCGCGACCAACTGCAGGAAGGGGGAACGTGCCTGCTTCGCGATGCGGAAGCCGAGCCAGGTCCAGAGCGCGTAGAGCACGATCAATCCCGCCAATCCCACGAAGCCCCACTCCTCACCGACATTGCTCCCGATGAAGTCGTTGTACGGGAGGGGGAGGAACCCGAACTGTTGCCGGCCCTGTCCGAAGCCCACACCGAAGAGCCCCCCGGACCCGACGGCGATCAGCGACTGCTGGAGCTGGTGCTTCACCGCCTCGGTGCCATCGGTCCCATCGACGAAGCCGAGGAGCCGGCGTACGATGTAATCGAACTTGCCGACGAAGGTCCAGACGAAGGGGATCCCGACGATCCCCAGGAAGACGAAGTGCCCGATGCGCGCGCCGGCGGCGAAGAGCATCACCCCCATCACGAGCGCGTAGAACAACGCGACGGAGACATCGGGCTCCAACGCGACCAGCGCGGTGAGGATCCCGAAGATCGCGCCGAAGGGCGCCAGCCCCTTGCTGAGACGGCGGAGCCCCTGCTCCCCCCCCTTCTTCACGATCAACATCGCTGTCCAGATGACGAGCGCGAGCTTCCCGAACTCAGACGGCTGGATCGATCCCCCGAAGAGGAAGCGACGCGAGCCGTTGATCGGGGGTGCGATCGACCGGGTGAAGGGGAGCACGGTCAGGAGGAGACCGACGATCGTGAGGAGGATCCCCGCCCAGGCAAGCTTCTGCCAGCGATCGGCATCGACCTTGGCGAGGACGGCGAACCCGACGAGTCCCGCCGCCACCCCGGTCAATTGCCGATACAGGAAGTGCCAGCTCGGGCGCTGCGCCGCCATCGCCACCCCGGCACTCGCCGAGTAGAGCGTCGCGAGGCCGAAGGCGAGCAATACCGCCGTGATGACGATGAGGATCCGGGCCTCGAGCGACATCCGCCACCGGAACCGGGCGCCGGTCGACTCGACCCCACGCGCCGCCGTCTCGGCGTCCTTCCAGAGGATCGGGGGCGCGGTCACGCGCCGAGAGCGAGCCGACGGAAGGTCTCGCCGCGATGCAGATAGTCGGTGAACATGTCGTAGCTCGAGCAGGCGGGGGCCAAGAGGACGACGTCACCGGGCGCCGCGCGGGCTCGCGCCCGCGCGATGACGTCCTCAAAGGACGATCCGAGCCGCTCGACGGGCACATGCCCTTCCAGATCCCCCGCCACCAGCGCCGCGGCCTCCCCGAAGGCGAGGACCACCTTGCAGTGGGATCGGATGGCGTCGAGCATCGCCGTGTACGGCTCCCCTTTGTGCCGCCCGCCGAGGAGGAGGATCACCGGTCGGGTCATCCCCTCGAGGGCGACGCGCGCCGCGCTGACATTCGTCGCCTTGGAGTCATTCACCCAGAGCACGCCATCGACCTCGCCCACCGGCTCCACCCGATGCGGGATCGCGCGGAAGGTGCGGAGCCCTTCGGCAAGCCGGGCCCGCGCGTCCGGGGTCTGATGCGCCGGATCCGCCGCCCAGACCGCGAGCGCGGCACAGAGGGCATTCGCGACGTTGTGATCGCCGAGGAGCTGGAGCTCCGCGCGCGCGAGAAGGGGCGCCCCATCGAGCATCAACCGGTCGCCGGCCCGGTCATACCAGGCCTCCGCCGTGGCGTCGGTGAGCGAGAAGCGGAGCGCACGGCCCGGGACCCCCGCCGTCCGCCGCATCACCTCCGCGTCATCCCCGTTCACGACACGCCACGACTGGGGCGTCGCGTTCGCGAAGAGGCGCATCTTGTCACCGTAGTACGCGTCGAGCGAGTCGTAGCGATCGAGATGGTCGGGGCTCAGGTTGGTGAGCACCGCCACCCGTGGGGCCACGGAGGGGGTGTCGTGCAACTGGAAGCTCGAGAGCTCGAGCGAGGCCCAGGGCGGCACGACCGCACGCCCCGCGATCTCAGCGAGCGGGGTCCCGATATTCCCCGCCTCGACGGCGTCGCGCCCGACGGCCCGGAGCAGATGCCCGATCAGGGCGGTGACGGTGGTCTTCCCGTTCGTCCCGGTGGTCGCGATGTAGGCGAGTGCGGGGAGCGCCCCAAGGGCGACATCGATCTCGGAGCGCACCGGGATCCCCCGGGCGTGGGCGGTCGCGACCAGCGGTGCGGTCGGCGGCACGCCGGGGCTCACGACGACCGCGCTCGCGCGGGCGATGCGGTCCAGATCGTGCGCGCCCGCCTCGGCGTCGATCCCCTCAGCCCGCAACGCGGCGGCGGCCTGCTGCACCCGGTCGCCGCGCCCCGCATCGCTCACATAGACCCGTACGCCGCTGCGCGCGAGCAACCGCGCCACAGCCACCCCGCTCGCCCCGAGTCCGATCACGGCGACCTCACCGCCGGCGGCGGGTGTGGTCTCCCCCGGTGCCCTCATCGGATCTTCAGCGTGGAGAGGGCGAGGAAGGCACAGAGGATCCCCAACAACCAGAAGCGCACCACCACCTGCGTCTCCGGCCACCCCTTGAGCTCGAAGTGATGATGGATCGGCGCGCGCAGGAAGACGCGATGCGCCTTCGCATACGCGAGCCCATGCCGACGCCGACGCCACTTGAAGGTCGTGCGCTGGACAATCACCGAGACCGTCTCCGCGACGAAGACGCCACCGACGATCAGCACGAGGAACTCGCTCTTGAGCAGGATCGCCACTGCCCCCAAGGCCCCACCGAGGGCGAGCGAGCCGGTATCCCCCATGAAGACCTGGGCCGGATGGGCGTTGTACCAGAGGAACCCCGCCGCCGCCCCGAAGACCGCCGCACAGAAGATCGTGAGCTCCCCTGCCCCGCGCAGATAGAAGATCTGCAGATACGCCGAGGCGTCGACGCGCCCCATCGCGTAGGCGAAGACCGCCATGGTGAGCATCGCGATCGCCATGAGCCCGGCGGCCAAGCCATCCAGCCCATCGGTCAGATTGACCGCATTGCTCGTCCCGGTCATCACGAAGGTGACGAAGGCGAGATAGATGACCGGGGGGAGCGTCACGAGGAGATACTTGTAGAAGGGGAGCGTCGTCGCCGTCCCCGAGAGCTGGCTCAGCGGCCACCGCCAGATGATGAGCCCGAGCGCGAGCCCGATCGTCACCTGCCCGGCGAGCTTGTACCGCTCCACGAGCCCACGGTTCTCCTCTCCCGCGCGCTTCTGGCGCAGCTTGAGATAGTCATCGAGGAACCCGATCGCGCCCATCCCGAGGGTCACGACCAGGGCGAGCCAGACATACCGGCTATCAAAGCGCATCCAGAGCAGCGTCGCGAGCGCGATCGCCGCGAGGATGATGAGCCCCCCCATTGTAGGCGTCGTCCCCTTCCCCGCATGCGTGTCGGGCGTCCCCTCGCGCACCACCTGATGCACCTGCATCCGCTGCAGCGCGCGGAGGAGCATCGGGCCCAGCACGAAGGAGACGAGGAGCGCCGTCATCGCGGCACCCGCGGCGCGGAACGAGATGTAGCGGATGATGTTGAATCCGCTCTCATAGCGCGTGAGGGGGAGGAGGAACTCGTAGAGCATCAGGGGGTGGCCCAGGAGGTGAGAGGCGGGACCAGGCGCTCGAGCGCGACCCCGCGAGAGGCTTTCAAGAGGATGGCCGCATCGGGGTGGAGGCGCGGCTGCAGCTGCGGCCAGAGCTCGTCGACGTCGGCCGCGAGGAGGAGGCGGGGATCCCCGAGGGCCAGCGACTCGAGCGCGGGGACGAACTCCCCGATCCCGCAGATGAGATCGAAGCCCCCCGCGAGCGCGGCCTCCGCCACCTCGCGGTGCGCGCGCGGCGCGGCGGCCCCCAACTCCCGCATCGTCCCCAGCACGACGACCCGCTGACGCCCCACCCCGACATCGGCGAGCAGGGCGAGCGCGGCCTTCGCCGAGCCGGGGTTCGCGTTGTAGGCGTCGTTCACCAGGAGCGCGCGACCGAGCGGCGTGACCGCCGAGCGCATCGCGGGCAGCGGCATCGCGGCGATCCCGCGGGCCGCATCCGCCGCGGCGATCCCGAACTCCCGGCCCACCGCGAGCGCGAGCGCCGCATTCGCCACGTTGTGCCGCCCCCGCAGGGGGAGCTCCACGCGCGTCCCTTCCTGTTCGATCCACCCGCGGCCATCGGGATGCACCCCACTCGCGGTCGGCACCGTGACCGCGACCACCCGCCCCGCACGCCGCGTCGCCTCCGCCACCACCGCGGGCTCCGCCGCCGGCACCACCGCGATCGGCACCTCGTCGCAGAGCGCCAGCTCCTCCGCCATCACCCCGGCGAGGTCCCCGAACCCTTCGAGATGCTCCTCCTGCACCGTCGTCACCACCGCGACATCGGGGCGGGCGACATCCCGCAGGAAGGCGATCTCCCCCGGCTGGTTCGTCCCTACCTCGATCACCGCGACATCGGCGGCATCATCGAGGGCGAGCAGGGTCAGCGGCACGCCGACCCGATTGTTCAGGTTGCCAGTCGTCGCATGCACGCGGAGCCGACTCCCGAGGACCGCCTTGAGGAGCTCCTTCGTACTCGTCTTCCCATTGCTCCCCCCCACCGCCACCACGGGGCGCGCCCAGGCGAGTCGACGATAGCGGGCAAGATCGGCGAGAGCCACGTGGGTGTCCTCGACGGTGTAGACGGGGACGCCGAGACCCGCCGTGGGGGTCGCATCCTCGACGACGAGCGCCGCCGCGCCCGCGGCGACCGCCTCCGCGAGAAAGTCATGCGCATCGAACCGCTCACCGCGGAGCGCGACGAAGCCACTCCCCGGTGTCAGGGCGCGCGTATCGGTGGTGATCCCGGTGAGCGGCCGTCCATCCGCAGGGCCCTGCCCCAGCGCCGCCGCCACTCGCTCTAGCGTCCAAAAGGTCATGCCGACCCTCGCAGCAGCGCGTGCACGATCTCCCGCTCATCGAATGGGACCTTGGAGGTCCCGTAGATCTGATAGGTATCGGGGCCCTTGCCGACCATCAGCACCACATCCGCGGCGGGATCGGCGATGCGAAGCGCGTGGGCGATCCCCTCGCGGCGGTCGCGGATCACCTCGAAGCTCCCCGGTGGCAGCGGGGCCACCATGTCGGCGATGATCTGCTCGGGGTCCTCGGTGCGCGGATTGTCATCGGTAATGACGAGACGATCGGCGAGCCGATGCGCCACGGCCGCCATCAGTGGGCGCTTCCCGCGGTCGCGATCCCCCCCACAGCCAAAGACGAGGATGATCCGGCCGGTGGTGTACGGCCGCAGCGCGGTCAGGACCCGCTCGTAGGCGTCCGGGGTGTGGGCGTAGTCGCGAAGCACCGTCGGATGCTCGTGCAGCACCTCGAGCCGCCCGGGGACCTGCGGGACGCTCCCCAACCGCTCGGCGATCGTCGCGGACGGCATCCCCAACGCGAGCGCCGCACCGGCCGCGGCCAACGCATTGGCCACGTTGAAGTCCCCCATCAATGGGAAGGTGACGGGGAACCGCCCCTCCGGCGTCACCAGGGTCCACTCGCTCCCGCCGGGGCGATAGCGCAGCCCCGTGGCGCGCACGGCGACGTCCGCATCGGCCATGGTGAACCGCAGCGTCGGCGCGACCGCCGGGAGCCCTGCCCACATCGGATCATCGGCGTTGAGGATCGCGGTGCCGCGCGGGGCGAGCTGCGCCAGCAGCAACGCCTTGGCGTCGCGATACGCCTCCATCGTGCCGTGATAGTCGAGATGGTCGCGGGTGAGATTGGTATAGACCGCGGCCGCGAAGGGGAGGCCGTACAGGCGCCGCTGATGCAACGCGTGCGACGAGCACTCCATCGCGACCGTCGTCACCCCCGCCTCGACCAGGGCGCGCAGCACCCGCTGCAGCTCGATCGGCCCAGGGGTCGTGAGACCGGAGCCCCCCGCGAGGGGTCGCCCCTCGCTCCCGATCCGCACCCCGATCGTCCCGAGGCTCGCGGCACACCCCGCGGGGGTGTCGAGGAGGTGTCGGAGGATATGGACCGTCGTCGTCTTGCCATTCGTCCCGGTCACCCCGACCAGTGTCAGCTGCCGCGCCGGTTCGCCATAGTAGGCGGCGGCCGCGACCGCCGCCGCGATCCGACTCTCCCGCACGACGCGCGTCGGGACGGGGCAGTCCCCCGCGTCCTCGGCGCTCACGCGTCCCCCCCCCGCCGCCGCGACCGCCGCGAGGAAGGTGTGGCCATCCCGGGCGCTCCCGCGCACCGCGACGAAGCCGCTCCCCGCCCTGACCTGCCGACTGTCATCGGTGAGCCCCGCGATCGTGGCGGGCATCGTCCCCCGCACCGCGACCAGCTGCCCGGCCCGCTCGAGCGCCGCGCGGATCCTCTCCACCGGGACCGGCTGGTTCAATTCCTGCACCGTCATCGCTCACTCCCGCGCATCGGCGCGAATCGCACCACGCTCCCCGAGGGGAGCATCGTCCCCCCGACGGGCGAGGTCTCCCCTGCCACGCCGGTCCCGTCGATCGTCACTCGGAAGCCGGCGCGATGCAGGGTACGCACCGCCTCCCGCGTGGAGAGCCCTCGCACCTCCGGGACTGGACGGGAGATCACCACGCGGCGTGGCGGGCGCATCGGGACAGCGAGGTCGTAGACGACCGGCGCATCGGAGGTATCGAGGGCCCGCGGGGCGGTCGCTGCGGTCGGCACGGCCACGCGCGTCGCCGTCGTCGTCTCGGGCGCCGCGCGCCCCGTCGTCGCTGGCGTGGGGGTCACCGCCACCGCCGCGGGAGGGACCGAGGGCGCCCCCTTCAACTCGAGCGCCCCATCGCGCGCCGCCAACGCCGCCTGCAACACCGCCTTCGTCACTGGGGCCGCGATCTCACCGCCGTAGAACGCGCCCTGCGGCGCATCGAGCTTCACCAGGATCACGAGTTGCGGATCCTCCGCCGGGAAGAACCCGACGAAGCTCGCCGTGTACGCCCCCTCCTCATACCCGCGCCCGTCATCGCGCATCCGGCGTGCCGTCCCCGACTTCCCCGCGACCCCATACCCGGCGAGATCGGCGCGCCCCCCCGTCCCCGTCGTCACCACGTCGCGGAGCAACTTCCGCATCGTCGCGGCCGTCGCGGGCGACATCACCCGCCGCACCACACGACGCGACGCGCGGAAGCGCACCGACCCCTCGGGGCCGCGCACCTCACGCACGAGCGTCGGCTCGAGCAACTCCCCCCCGTTGGCGAACGCCGCGTACGCCATCGCCAGCTGCAACGGCGTCACCGAGAGCTCATACCCCATGGCCAGCGAGGCCGGGGACTGCTTCGACCACTCGGGGACCGGACGCAACCGCCCCGGCGACTCCGAGGGATAGGGCACCCCGGTCACCATGCCGAACCCGACATCCCGCAGCGCCTCGTACTGTTCGCGCACCGTGAGCCGCTCCGCGAGCTGGATGATCCCCACGTTCGACGATTGGCTGATCACCTCGGCGACCGTCATCGAGGCCGCCTCATGCACATCCTTGATCGTGCGCCCATGGCGCTCGATCACCCCGTTGTAGGTCGGGATCACCTCGTCGAGCTGCACGCGCCCCCGCTCGATGAGCGCCGCCGCGATCACGGGCTTCACCGTCGATCCCGGCTCATAGGGCTCGGTGAGCGCCGTCGCCCCTGACGCATCCGCCTGCGCCCGCCGACTCGCCAGCGCCCGGATCTCCCCGGTGTGCGGGTCGAGGAGGAGCACATCCCCACCGCGCGCATTGCGCTCGGTGATCGCATCGGTCAGCACGCGCTCCGCGATATCCTGTAGCGGTTGGTGGATCGTCAGCACCACCGACCGGCCATCCACTGGAGGGACGCTCCGCTCCTCCGGCGAGGCCAGCGCGCCCGCGCGCCCCGTGCGCACCAAGACGGTCCGCCCCTTCTCCCCCTCCAGCACCGCGTTCAACGACGCCTCGACCCCGCCCACCGCCTGCCCGTCGCGATCGGTGGTCCCGAGGAGATTGCGGAGCCCCTGGGTGGGCGGGGGGACCCGCTCGAGCACCGGCCGCGGATGCACCCCGCGCATGGCCAGGAGATCCTCGACCTCCGTGGAGAGGAACCGCCCAGGGAGCTCGACCCACTTCCGCTTCGGATCGGTCGCCCGCGCGATGAAGGTCTCCGGGACCCCGTTCCGCTGGAGCGCGGTGCGCAGCACGGCACGGTCGCGCACCTCGGTCGGCGCGATGTCCAACCGCACGAGCGACCGACTCTCGACGAGCACCGTCCCCGCCCGATCGAGGATCGCCCCGCGGCGCGGCGGGACCTCCTTCTCGACCGTCTGTTGGGCACGCGCGACCTCGGACCACCGGTCGCGCTGATAGAGCTGGATCCAGGCCGCGCGCAGCAACAGCGCGCCGGCGAAGAGGAGGAACGCCCCGTGCACGAGGCCGAGGCGACTGACGCGAATCACGGTGGGACGGACCCCGGGGTCGGACGTGGTAGACGGATGACGAGGCTCTCGGCCGGCACGCGCAGACCGAGCCGTTCCTCGACGGAGCGCGCGAGCTGCGCTCGACTGGAGGCGTTCCGGATCTCCGCCTCGAGCGCCGCCTGCGTGGCCTCGAGCGCCGTCCGACGCTGCTCCAGCGCGCGCAGGGCACGCGCCTGAGCCAGCCCCGTGCTCCGCCTCCATATGACGCCTGTGGCCAGCACAAAGAAACCGAGGAGTCCGAGCAGGAGCTTCGTGCGTCCGCGCATGGTCAGCCTCCCCCGCCGGCGCGGCGCCAGCAACGCAACTTGGCGCTCCGCGCCCGAGGATTCCGCGCGATCTCCTCCACGGTGGCGAGCATCGCCTTCCGGGTCAGGGCCGTGCCGAGGGCCACGCCCCCGCAGGTGCACCGCGGCTGGAGCGGCGGACAGCTGCACGCCGTGCTCCACTCGCGAAAGGCATGCTTCACCACCCGATCCTCCCCAGAGTGATAGCTGATCACCGCCAAGACCCCCCCCGACGTGAGTCGCTCACGCAGCGAGACCAACGCGTGCCGCAGCCCGTCGAGTTCGTCATTCACCCCGATCCGCACCGCCTGGAAGAGCCGCGCGAACTCGGACGGGCCGCTGCGCGGGCCCAGCACCGCGCGGATCGCCCCTACGAGATCATCGCTCACCGTGAACGGGGCCCGCGCCCGCCGACGCACGATCTCCTGCGCGAGACGACGCGCCTTGGGTTCATCCCCCGCCTCGCGGAAGAGGGTGGTCAGGGCCTCCGCGTCGGCCGTGTTCAGGAGGTCGGCCGCCGTGAGCGCCTGCGTGGGATCCATCCGCATGTCGAGGGGCACGCCGGGGCGGAAGGAGAAGCCACGCGCATCATCATCGATCTGGTGCGACGAGACCCCGAGATCGAGGAGGATCCCATCGACACGGCGCCCCGTGAGCGCCGCGACCTCGTCGATCGCATCGTGATTCCCGAGCACCCCCTCGAAGCGACCAACTTCCGCGAGGTCGGCGAGGCGCGCGCGGGCCTCCGCGAGCGCGGCGGGATCGCGATCGAGTCCGATCACCTGATGACCGGCGGCGAGCAACGCCGCGCTGTGCCCCCCGCCACCCAAGGTGCCATCGAGGACGGTCGGGCAGGTGCGGAGCGCCTCGCACACCTCGCGTACCATCACGGGATCATGCCACGCGCTCGCGAAGGCCGCGGCATCCGGGGGGGATGCGAGCGGTGCAGCTGACGGAGCGGGCACGAAGGCAGGGGTCGAACGCGGCACGGGAGAAAGATGGCGGAGCCGGCCCCGAAAAACACGACACCCGCCGACGCGAGCGTCGGCGGGTGTCAGGCCCCGCAGGTCCGCGCGAGGATCAGGGCTTACAGAGCGTCGTGACCTGTCGGTCGATGTACGGCGAGAGCTGGTTCACCAGGCCGAGGATCTGCGCCGCGGCGTCCGGCGAGGTCCGCCCCCCCTGCTGGGTGTAGGTCATCGCATCGGCCGTCGCGGCCTGCGCCATCTTGGCCTCATCGCAGCTCTTGCTCGCCTGGAGCCCCGTCGCCGTGATCTGCGCGATGTAGAATGACGAGACGCCGATCAGGAACTTGGCGTTCGACTTGAGCTGGACATCGACCGTCGTGCTATCGGCGAAATGCAGGTACGGCAGCGCGGCCTGGAACGACGACACCGCCTTGGGATCCTCGGCGCTCGCGGCCCGATAGAGTCGGTTGCCGATCGAGAGTGCGAACCCACCGATCTGGTTCGCATCGTCACCCGCGGCCTTCGCCAGCTGGAGCGCGGCGAGCGCGCTGTCCGGCTGATTCAGGTCGTTGTAGGCCACCGCGATCTGCGTCCAACCATTCGGGATCTTCGGGTCGATCTCCAGCGCCTTCCGTGCCGCGACGATCGACTGCTGCCCCTCCCCCGCCTTCTTGAGGGTCTGGGCGTAGAGCTGCCAGAGCTCGGCATCCTGCGGATAGCGGGTGGTGGCACGCTTCGCCGCGTCCGCCGCCTTGGTCGCCTGGCTATCCGAGGCGTAGAGGGCGGTGAGGCGTGTGAAGAACGCCGCATCGGCACGGGTGGAGTCGAGCTGGATCAGCTCCTCACCGGTGGTGATGGCACCCTTCAGATCGCCCGAGGCCGAGAGGATCTTGAACTGGAGTTCGACGAGGTCGACGTCCCCAGGATTCTCGGCGACGGCCTTGACCACCACTTCCTTGGCGAGGTCGAGCTTGCCGCTCGCCGCCAGCGCGTCGATCACGCGGGTCGCGAGGGCGGCATCGCCCGGGTTCGCGGCGAGGAGGCGGAGCAGATAGCCATTCGCCTCCTCCGCATTCCCCGCCTTCTGAGAGGCGTCCGCCGCCACGGCGAGCGCCGCACGGGAGTTGGGGTCGATCGCGAGGATCTCCTTCGCCATCGCGACCTGCTCGGCCGCGGGGGCCTCCTTGCGCACGAGCACCTGCATCTTGCAGTAGCGGACGAGCGTCGCTTGCGGATATTCGGCGATCCCCGCGTCTGCGGCCTTCAGCGCCTCGTCGAGCTTATTGTCGCGCGCGGCGTTCATGCACGCCTTCTCATGTGGCAGCTGCTTGCGTGCCTCCTGGATCGACTTCACGAGTGGCGCCACGGCCCGATCGGCCCGGTTCCCCTCGGCCACCGGGAGCGGCTGCACCAGCGACGGGTCGCGCGTCAGTACGATCGACGCCTCGACTTTAAGGTTCACGCCATCGCGGATCACACGGCCACGGAGATAATCATCCGCACGCTGCGCCTTCGCGAGCTGCGCCTCATCGCTCGGCGGAAGCTGCTCATCGGTCGGGTACCCCGACTGCTCGAGCATCGAGATGATGTCCTTCTTGTCGATCACCCAGAGGAGGCGCGACGGGAACGCCCGGATCAGGCGATCCCGGAGCTCGTCCGAGGCCTCCGGGCCCACCACCTTGTCCCCCGAGCCGAAGACCTGCACCATGGTGCGCGGCGTGTTCGGGTTGGGCGGCGTGCGCGGCGGCTGCGCCCAAGCGGGCACCGCGCCAGAGGCGACGAGGCCGAGGGCCAGCGTGACGACAGGACGAACCGAGAGCCGAGCCTTCACGATCTTCCTCCTCAGGGAACGTTGGATCTTCATACACCGGGACCGCGCAGGAACGGTCCGTCGATACCGCGAGCTACAGTGGGCGAAGAGGGATTCGAACCCCCGACACCCTGCGTGTAAGGCAGGTGCTCTAACCAGCTGAGCTATTCGCCCCGAAGTGCGACCCGAGGGGCGCGGTCGCTCATTTCAGGATCGCGATGGGGACCAGGATGCAGTACCCGATCACCAACAGGATCGGGGCCACCGTCACCCCGCCCCGCCACAGGTCCGCATACCCGACGGCCAAGGCCGCGGCCGCCAGTCCCCACCACAGCGTGGACCGCGATGCCGCGGTCCCCGTTCCGTTCGTTCCGGTCATAGACGGAGGAGTCTAGACCGGGCCTTCCCCTCTGTCAAATGAACGCATCCCCTCGGGCGAACGTTCGGACGGGGCCCCGCTGGGCCCCTCGCCAAGGAGCGCGGCGCGCGCGCTCGCCCGCTCCCGCGCCTCCTGCGCCGCGTCCCGTGCGCGGAGCGCTGCCAACCGCGCCCGCTGCCGCCGCCGGCGTTGCCACCAGAGGGGGAGGAGGAAGACCCCGAGGACGAGGGATAACGCCCCGAGGTCGGCAGCGAGCGCCACGACGCCGTACTGCCGACGGACCCGGGCACGCCACCACCCCTCGAACCCCGGCTCGGTCATCCCATGCACCTCCCGCAGGGCTAGATCGAAGGAGCCCTTCGACCGCCAGACGGTGAAGAGACGCGTCAACCCCGCTGCCCCGCCGAGGGCTCCCAGCTCCGCCACCGCGCGGTGCGCCAGCGCATAGGCCCGGGTCGCCCCGGTCGCCCCCCGCGCGAACGCCGAGTCGAGCGCCGCGAACGACGGTACCCCGCGCCACACCAGCCCGAGACTTGTCGCCAGGACCTGCTCGCGCCCCCACTCCCCCGCCGCGTACGAGGCATAGCCCTCGTCGAACCATCTCGGGACGAGCCCTCCCATCGCCTCGGCGAGCATCAGATGCGCGAGCTCATGGCGCAGCGTCTGCCGCGGCTCCCCCGCATCGGCGCCCGCATCGCGCCCCTGCATGATGATGAGTCGGCGCGCCGGGATCGCGCTCGCGGCGCCCCAGTCGGGGGCCGTCGGACCGACCCAGGCGCGGAAGACCGTCGCACTCGGCGCGAGCGCGATCCGCACGCGATCCTGCGGGCGGGGCAGCCCCGGGAAGGTGTCGCGCGCGAGCGCATCCGCGAGGAGGGTGCGCGCGAGGCGCGACTCGCTGGGGAAGGCGAGGATGGAGAAGCGACCCGCCTCGACCAGTTCGGCCCCCGGCGGCACCGCGGGCCATGCGGGATCCTGCGCCGTCACCGCGGTGGCACGTCCCATCAGCGCCACGAGCACGACCGCCGCCCCGACCCCGAGGCGTGGGAGGCACCGGTCCGGCCAGCGCGCCGACGCGCGACACGCCCCCCGCCGCTCGTGGCGGCTCACCCCCCCGCCCCGCCCGCGTAGAAACCGAGCGCCTCAAGCGGATCCTCGTCCGCCGCCCAAACGGGATCCCCCGCCACCGCGCGCAGACAGTGCCGCAGATCCTCGGGCAGCGGGGACCGCAGCTCGATCGGCGCCCCGGTCACCGGGTGCGGGAAGACCAACCAGGCCGCATGGAGGAAGTGGCGCTTCGCGGGGAGCGCGACGAGCTTGCGACCGCCGCCCCCGCCGTAGGTGTCATCCCCGACCACCGGATGGCCGATCGACGCGAGATGCACGCGGATCTGATGCGTCCGCCCGGTGTGGAGATGCGCGCGGAGGAGATCGCACGAATCGAAGCGCGCGAGACGATGGAAATCGGTGCGCGCCTGCCGGCCATCGCGCCGGATCGCGACCCGGGTGCGATCGTTCGGATCGCGTCCCAACGGCTGATCGACGCGCACCTCGTCGGCATCGAGATGCCCCCAGCAGAGCGCGGCGTAGCGCCGCGTGATCGTCCGCGCCGCCAGTGCGCCACTCAGCACCGCGTGCGCGCGATCGGTCTTGGCGACGATCAAGAGCCCAGAGGTCTCCTTGTCGAGCCGATGCACGAGCCCCACACGTTCCGCCCCGCCCCCCGCCGCCAACGCCTGCCCGCGGCCGAGGAGCGCATTCACCAACGTCCCCGACCAATGGCCGGGCGCCGGATGCACCACCATCCCCGCAGGCTTGTCGACGACCACCACGTCCTCGTCCTCGTAGGCGACGCGGAGTGGGATCGCCTCGGCGACGATCGCACGCCCCACCGGCGCGGGGATCGTGACCGCGAGCGTCATCCCTGGCTCGAGACGCAGACTCGCCTTCTCCGCGCGGCCATCGACCTGTACCTGGCCCGTGGCGATCAGCGTCGCGGCCTGCGTGCGGGAGCGCCCCGTCAGGCGCGCGACGGCGAGATCGAGCCGTTCGCCGCCGTCTGCGATGCCAAAGGTGTATGCGCCAGGCGCCAGCGCGTCCACCGCGCCCGACGCGTCGCGACTCACGAGCCCGTCGGGGCGTCGGGTGCAGGGACGGCCTTCGCGTCGGCGATCCGCGCCTCCTCCTCGTTCCAGAGCACGAAGGCCAGAAGGATCGCGCCGGTGCTCACCGCGATGTCCGCGAGGTTGAAGGTCGGCCAGCGCCAGGCCCCCACGCCGACATCGAGGAAGTCGACCACGCCCCGTGGGGAGATGATCCGATCGACGAAGTTGCCGAACGCCCCACCGGTCACCCCGAGCAAGGCGCGCACCCGCCAGACCGCATCGGGCGGACTCGCGCGATACAGGCGCCACATCGTCACCACCGCGACCACGGTGAGGACCATGAAGATCCACCGCGAGTACGCGCCGAGGTGCAGCCCGAAGGCCGCGCCTGGGTTGTAGACGAGCGTCAGGCGGAACCAGCCGCCGAGCACCTCGTGCGGCACATACGCGGGCGAGAGCGCGTCCACGGCCAGGTGCTTCGTGACCTGGTCCGCGACGACGATCGCCGCGGCGAGACCGAGGAAGCGCGTGGGAGCGACGCCCCCGGGGTCACTTCTTCCCATCTTCCTCCGCCTGCTTGCACTCGATGCAATAGCGTGCGTGCGGGAGCGCATCAAGGCGGTCGAAGCCGACCTCGCCCCCGCAGGTGTGGCACTTGCCGAAGGTCTCGGGATGGCGATACAACCGGCGGAGCGCCTCGTCCACGTGCCACAAGAAGCGCCCTTCCTTGGAGGCGAAGAGGAACGCCTTCTCGCGCTCCATCGCATCGGTCCCCTGATCCGCCATATGGAAGGAGTAGGCGCTCAGGTCGCCGTCGGCGCCCTGGGGCGTATTCCCGAAGGTCTCGTCGTAGTGCCCGAGGTCCTTCAGGGTGCGCTTGCGCTCCTCCATGAGGCGCTTCTCGAAGTGCTGGATCCGCTTCTTCGTGAGGGGCTTGAACGGCTTGCCGCCGTCTTTGGGAGTCGCCGCCATCTCAGCCTTCCTTGGTTAGAGCGATGCGGGCCATCGGACCATCGAGCTCCACTTCGGCGGTCGTGGGCCACGGGGGGGACATCGGGAGCGCATCGGCGAGGATGCACTCGCGGGCGAGCACTTCACCTGCGATCCAAGCTGCGTGAGGACGCAGCGCCTCCTGCACCTCCGCGGGGGCGGCGATGGCGAGCCGGATGCGATCACTGACCGCGAGCCCCGCCTCCTTCCGCACCCGTTGCACCCGACTCACCACCTCGCGCGCCATCCCTTCGGCCCGGAGCGCCGGGGTGACCGTCGGGTCCAATGCCACCGAGAGCCCGTCACCCTGCTCCACCACCAGCGAGGACGCGGCCCGGGCCGTGATCGTGACCCGCGACGCGTCGAGCAGGAGCGGACCATGCCCGGGGACCTCGACCGTCACACTGTCACCCTGCGCGATGGAACGCAATGCCGCCTGGTCGAGCCCCTCCACGACCGGCTTCGTCGCCTTCATCGCCGGCCCCACGATCTTCCCGAGCACGGGGAAGTTCACCTTCCCTTCCAAGCGCACCCACTCGGCCGCCGAATCGGCGAAGGCGACCGTCTTCACATTGAGCTCGGCCGCGACGAGCGGGGCGATCATCCCGTGCCACGCGGGATCGACCCCGGGGGCCACGCAGGTGAGCGCCGCGAGCGGCTGCCGCACCTTGATCCCCGCCTGCTCCCGCGCCGCGCGCCCGAGCGTCGCAAGGGTGCGCGCCGCCGTCATCGCGTGCTCGAGCCCCTCGTCACGCGGGGTCGGTTCGGTGCGCCGATACGCCGCGAGGTGCGCCGAGTGGCCCGTGAGTTCCTGATGCATCCAGTCGGAAACGAAGGGCGCGAATGGCGCGAGCAACCGACAGGTGATGGTCAACACCTCATGCAACGTCGCGAAGGCCGCGCGGTTGTCCGCGCCCTCCACCTCGTAGAACCGCGCGCGCGACAGGCGGACATACCAGTTCGCGACATCCTCCGTCACGAAGTCCATGAGCAGCCGCGCCGCCGCCGTCGCATCGAAGCGCGCGAGCAACGCATCGACCTCGGCCTCCACGGCCGTGAGGCGCGAGAGCACCCAGCGATCGAGCACGGGACGCGCCGCCACCGCCGGGTCCTGCGCCGAGGGCGCCCACCCGAAGTTCGCGTACTGCGCGAAGATCCCACTGTAGACGTTGCGCAACGTGACGAGGAAGCGCCCCGCCGTCTCCCGGATCACCGATTCGTCGAAGCGCCGCGGGACCCAGACCTGTGAGCTCGCCACGAGGAAGAGCCGCACCGCATCGGCGCCATGCCGCGTCATCACCGCGCTCGGCGCCACGGTGTTCCCGCGCGACTTGGACATCTTCTGCCCATTCGCATCGAGCACGAGATCGTTCACCACGACCGCCCGATAGGGCGCCGCCTGCGACGCCGCCCCGGCGACGTCGGCGGCCCCACGTGAGGCGATGCCTGGGCCATTGTTCGGGAGCGCGTCCCCCAATCCTGTCGCGATCGCGAGGAGCGAGTAGAACCAGCCGCGCGTCTGATCGACCCCCTCCGCGATGAAGTCCGCTGGGTAGTAGCGCGCGACCTGCTCGCGACTCCCCGGCTGATGCGGATAGCCCCACTGCGCGAAGGGCATCGACCCCGAGTCGAACCAGGTATCGATCACCTCCGGCACGCGGCGCATCGTGCCGGTCCCACTCGCCGCGGGCCAGGTATAGCGATCGATGTGCGGCTTGTGCGGGTCGAAGTCCGCAGGCAGCGGCGCGCCGACGCGTGCCGCGAGCTCTGCCGACGAGCCGATCACCTCGATCTCCGTCGGATCGGCATCGTTCACCCAGACGGGGAGGGGCGTCCCCCAATAGCGATCGCGGGAGATCGCCCAGTCGATGTTGTTCTCGAGCCAGCTCCCGAAGCGCCCCGCCCCGACCTCGGGCGGGTTCCACTGCACATCGCCGTTCCGCGCGAGCATCGCATCGCGATACGCCGTGGTGCGCACGAACCAGCTCGCGCGGGCGTAATAGAGGAGCGGCGTCCCGCAGCGCCAGCAGTGCGGGTAGCTGTGCGTGAAGCGCTGCGACTTCCAGACCTGATCGCGCCGCTCGAGTTCGGCGATGATCGCGGCATCGGCCTCCTTCACGAACTGCCCACCCACCAGCGGGAGCTCCGCGGGGAACTCGCCACGCGCATTCACCGGATTCAGGAAGGCGAGCCCATGCCGCTGCCCCGCCGCGTAGTCGTCGGCGCCGAAGGCCGGCGCCATGTGCACCACGCCGGAGCCGTCCTCGGCGGAGACGAACGGCTCGCCGACGATCATCTCATGCTGCCCCTCGGCCGGGTAGGCGACCCAGTCGAGGGGACGACGATAGCGCCTCCCGACGAGGTCGCGGCCCGTGAAGGTCGCGACCTGTTCCCAGCGCTCCGTGTAGTCGGCGCCGAGCACCGCACCCGCCCGCGCCTCCGCGAGCAGGATCGTCCAATCGGTGACCGACTTCTTGCGGAGCTCCACATAGGTGAGGTCGGGATGCACCGCGAGCGCGACGTTCGAGACGAGGGTCCAGGGCGTCGTCGTCCAGACGATGATGCGGCGACGGATCCCCGGCGCGCTCGGATCGACGAGATCGAGCCCGAGGTAGAGCGAGGGATCCTCGACATCCTCATAGCCCTGCGCGACCTCGTGCGAGCTCAGCGCGGTCCCACAGCGCGCGCAATATGGGAGGACCTTGTGCCCTTGATAGAGGAGCCCCTTCTCGTGAAGCGTCTTGAGCGCCCACCAGACGCTCTCCACATAGGGCGTCTCGTAGGTGACGTAGGGATTGGCGTAGTCGAGCCAATACCCCATGCGCGCACTCAGCTGCTCCCACTCCCCCTTGTACGTCCAGACCGACTCTCGGCACCGCCGATTGAACTCGTCGACCCCGACCTTCTCGATATCGGCTTTGCCGGAGATCCCGAGCGCCTTCTCGACCTCGATCTCCACCGGGAGCCCATGGGTGTCCCACCCCGCCTTCCGTGGCACATGGAATCCCTGCATCGCCCGATGGCGGCAAAAGAGGTCCTTGATGGTGCGCGCGAAGACGTGATGGATCCCGGGGCGCCCATTGGCGGTCGGCGGCCCCTCGTAGAAGACCCAGGCCGGGGCCTCGGCGTGGGCGGCCTGCGAGGCCTCGAAGACGCCGTCAGCGGTCCAGCGCCCGAGGACCTCCTGTTCGAGGTCGTCGGCGGGCCGGTCCCCGGGAAGGAGCCGGAAGCGCGGCGCGGCAGCGGGGGAACCCGACATAACCTCTAAATCTACCGACCACGCTCCCCGAAGAGGACCGTTCCCAGCCGCACCAGGGTCGCCCCTTCCTCCACCGCGATCTCGTAGTCCCCCGACATCCCCATCGAGAGCTCGGTCGCGGGGTGCCCCGCCGCCGCGAGGCGCTCCCGCGCGGCCCGCGCCCCCTGGAAGACCCGCCGGAGCACCGGCTCGGGGGCATCGAAGGGGGCCATCGTCATCACCCCGCGCACCGAGAGCCCCGGACACCGATGGAGCTGCTCGGCCACCGCCGGCACATCGGCGAGCGCGTAGCCCCCTTTGGTGTCCTCGCCGGAGATGTTGACCTGCAAGAGCACGTGGAGCGGCTGCGGTGCGACGGCGAACTGCGCGCCGGCGCCGATGACCGCCGTCCCCTTCCGCCCCACGGCATCGGCGGCGACGAGGATGCTCTCACGGTCGAGCGCATGGAACAGGGCGAAGTGCGGAAGCGCCTTCGCCTTGTTGGATTGCAGGTGGCCGATGAGATGCCACCGCACCCCACCGCGCGTGCAGGGGGCATCGGCGAGCGCCGCCTGCTTGCCGAGCGCCTCCTGCACCTTGTTCTCGCCGACATCGGTGATCCCGGCGGCCCAGGCCGCCTCGCCCGCCTCGGGGCCCTGCGTCTTGGTCACCGCGATGAGGCGCACGGTCTGGGCATGCCCACCACGCGCGACCGCGTCGGCGATGCGGCCACGGATCGCCGCGACCCGCGCCGGGAGGTCTGGGAACACCGTCACCTGGCGAACCGCGAGCGGCGCCGGCGCGCTTACGCCGGCGAGGGCTCCGGCGTCCCGCCGATCGGCGGGATGCGGCGCGGCTCGGGGGTCGCGGCGGGTGGGGCCGCGGTCACCGGGGCGGGGGCCGTCGGCGGCTCCTGCCGCGGCGGAAGCTCCCGCCCCTGTTCGAGCAGAGCGATATCCTCACGCGAGAGGGTCTCGCGATCGAGCAACGCCTGCGCCAGACGATCGAGGAGGTCGCGATGCGTCGTCAGCGTCTCCATGGCCCGCGAGTAGGCCTCATTGATGACCCGCGCCACCTCGTCGTCGACCTGCTGCGCGGTCCGCTCCGAGACCTGCCGCCGGCTCCCGAGCTCACGGCCGAGGAAGACTTCCTGTTCGTTGTCGCCGACGAGGATCGGCCCGATCGCGTCGGAGAGTCCCCACTGCGACACGTACCGGCGCGCGATCCCGGTCGCCTGCTGGATATCGCTCGAGGCCCCGGTGGTCACCCGATCACGGCCGAAGACGATCTCCTCCGCCACCCGCCCCCCATACGCCATCACGAGGCGCGCCTCGAGCTGCTGCCGCGTCACGGAGACGCGGTCATCCTCAGGCAAGGTGAACGCGAGTCCGAGCGCACGACCGCGCGGGACGATCGTCACCTTGTGCAAGGGATCGTTCCCGGCGACGCGGATCGCGCAGACCGCATGCCCCGCCTCGTGGTACGCGGTGAGGCGACGCTCCTCCTCCTTCATCACGAGGGACTTCCGCTCGGCACCGAGCATCACGCGGTCCTTCGCATCCTCGAAGTCCACCATGTAGATGCGTTCATGGCTCCGGCGGGCCGCGAGGAGCGCGGCCTCGTTCACCAGGTTCGCGAGGTCGGCGCCCGCCATCCCCGGCGTCCCGCGCGCGAGGCGCGTGATGTCCACATCCTCGGCGAGGGGCTTGTTGCGCACATGGACCTTGAGGATCCCCTCCCGCCCACGGAGATCGGGCGCATCGACGACGATCTGCCGATCGAAGCGGCCCGGACGGAGGAGCGCGGGGTCGAGCACATCGGGACGATTCGTCGCCGCGATGAGGATCACGCCATCGTTGGACTCGAAGCCATCCATCTCGACGAGGAGCTGATTGAGCGTCTGCTCGCGCTCATCGTGCCCACCGCCCAAGCCAGCTCCCCGGTGCCGCCCCACCGCGTCGATCTCGTCGATGAAGATGATGCACGGCGCCTGCGCCTTCCCCTGCTCGAAGAGGTCGCGCACGCGCGAGGCGCCGACGCCGACGAACATCTCCACGAAGTCGGAGCCCGACATCGAGAAGAAGGGACGCCCCGCCTCGCCAGCGACCGCCTTGGCGAGGAGGGTCTTGCCGGTCCCTGGCGGGCCGACGAGGAGCGCCCCCTTGGGGAGCCGCCCACCGAGCTTGGTGAACTTCTGTGGGTCCTTGAGGAACTCGATGATCTCGCGGAGCTCGACCTTCGCCTCATCGGCGCCGGCGACATCCGCGAAGGTGATTTTCGGCGTGTCCCCGCTCAGGAGCTTGGCCTTCGACTTCCCGAACGAGAAGGCTTTGCCCCCCTGCGCCTGCATGTTGCGCATTACGAAGAACCAGATCCCGAAAATGAGGATCCAGGGGAGCATGGAGAGGAGGACGCCGAGGATGCTCGGCCGCTGCTCCTCGGCCTTGATCGCGACCTGCTTGGCGCGGAGGCGCTCGACCTCGGTCTCGCTGTTGGCGACGGCGAGCTTCGCGCTGAAGCTCTTCACCTCGCGCCCCTGGATGAGGACGCGCTGCTTGAACTCGCCCGTGACCTCCTTCCCGCCGACGATGGTGACGCGCGCGATGTTGTCCGCGGTCAGTTGCTGGTCATAGAAGGAGTAGTCGATCTCCGTCGTCCGCTCGGTGCCCTTCCCCGCGAACTGCACGAGGACGAAGGGCACCAGGAAGAGGAGGAGCCAGAAGGAGAGTGACTTGGAGAGACGCCCGAACCCACCGGGCTTCTGCGATGCGGGAGCGGCCATGGGATATCCCTACTGGAGACTGGCGACGTACGGAACGTGGCGGAAATCCTCGGCATGGTCGAGCCCATACCCGACGAGGAACTCCGACGGCGCATCGAACCCGTAGAAACGGACGGGTTCGGTGAGCTCGGTGGCGATGTGCTTGTGGAAGAGCGCACAGAGGGCGATCGACTTCGGCTGCCGCGCGCGCAGGATCGTGGACAGCTCCTGCAGCGTGCGCCCGGAATCGACGATGTCGTCGACCAGGAGAAGATGCTTCCCCTCGAGTGAGGTCTCCGGGTCGTAGACGAGGCGGACCGTCCCCGAGGAGACCGTCCCCGCCCCGTAGCTCGAGGCGACGATGAAGTCGACGTGGAGGGGGCGCTCGATCTGCCGGACGAGATCGGCCACGAAGATGAAGCTCCCCTTCAGGAGCCCCAGCACGAGGAGCTCGCCATCTGGGTACGCCGCGGTGATCTCGCGGCCCAGCTCCGCCACGCGCCGCGCGATGGTCTCGGCGTCGAAGGGAATCCGGGCGACGGGGCGCCCTTTCAGTCGGGGATCGACAGCAGAGGTCGTCATCTATGGAATATAGTCCCCGGCCCCGCGAACCGTTCCCTCGACGACGTACGTCGCGCGGGTCCGCGAGAGGCGTGCGCCACCCGTGAGCGGGATCGTCTGCCCCACCTGCGCGGTCGGCGCCCAGCGCGCGGCACGCGCCACCCCGCGACGGTCCATCACGACCCCCGCGCGGGCCGCGATCGCGGGCCAGCACACCGCCCAGGCGGCCTCGTCGAGCGCGGCCACCGCGGCGACCGGGACCGTCACCCGATGCCGGGCGAGCCGCCGGACCCCCAGCGAGGTGACGAGCGCCTCGACCTGCGCGCGCCACTCGGCGGCCCGACCTCCGAGGGCCCAACACCATTCGCCGAACCCCGGATCGACCCGCTCGAGCGCCGGGAGGATCTCCTGCCGCACCCGGTTCCGCTGGAAGTCTGGGGTGGCGTTACTCGGGTCGTCGCGGAAGGGGACCCGATGCGCGCTCGCGTAGGCGGCCACGGCGGCCCGAGGGAGGGTGAGCAGCGGACGGAGAGGAGTCGCAGGGCCCTGCCGCTCGGTGGATTCCGAGGGATCAGCGGGATCGAAGGGATCGGCGGCGAGCATCCCGGCGAGGCCACGGGGCCCCGCCCCGCGCAGGAGCCGCAGCAGCACGGTCTCGATCTGATCATCTCTGGTGTGGGCGGTCACCACCCGCGCTCGGAGGGCGGAGGCCGCTGCATGGAGAAACGCCCAGCGCGCGGCCCGCCACGCCGCCTCGGTGCGCGCCAGGGTCCCGGCGGCTCCCCCCCGCACCACGACAAGACCGCGGGCCGAGGCCTCCCGCACCACAAAGTCTGCGGCGGCGGTCGCCGAGGCTCCCGTCCCATGGTCGAAGGTCGCGACCCCCGCGATCCCCTCGCGGCGGCGATCGGCGAGGGCATCGAGGAGGACCATCGAATCGCGCCCGCCGGAGACCGCGAGAAGCCACCGCCCCGTCGGGAGGGCGTCTACGGCCCGGCGGATCGCGGGCCCCGATTCCATTTTCGGGAACACCTATCTAAGATAGGCGTTGAATCAGGCAGACCTTCGACCTTCGGACGCGGAGCATCCACGTGGAGCAGAACTTTGGCGGCCCCCTCGGCACCCTCATCGCAGGGCTCGGCATGGGTGCCTACTACCTGGGCCTCACCTGGATCAACATCCTCCTCGGCCTCTTCCTGACCCCCTTCTTCATCATCCCGATCACTTGGGTGATGGATGCGCGGAAGAAGAAGGCTGAAGGCTGAAGGCTGAAGGCTGAAAGCGGAACGACAGGTTCCCCACCGGTTCGACAAGCGGCGCCCTCTGGGCGCCGTTTTTGTTTCCTCCTTGCCATGTGCCGGACTGGCAGTGTAGGTTCAGGGGTCACGTTGGAGCTGTCTTGGGCCAGGCGATTCGACGCGCCTCCGTTGACGGTGATCGAATCGGTGCCCTGGGCCTGAAAGCCCAGATATTAGTGTAAAATTTTCCACAATCGCAGGTACTTGGCTTTGCCTTCCGAGAAGCCACCGGCGTCACTGTTGAAAAGATACAAAGTGAGATAGCGGCTTCAAATCAGCTTTCCACACTCGATATGCAAGGAAAAATGATTCCGTATGCAATGATTTGCATACGGAATTTGCTTTAGTGCATATATCTAATTTCCCATAAAATAAGGGTTTATATGACATTATATAGAGTGTATTGTGATGCGCAGCCCACTGACGCCGGACTTTTCAACAATCGCTTGGCAGATAAGCGCGACAGGATCTAAATGATGGGATCAGACGACGCACAGGGTCCAAGATATCCACATTCCTGCTGCGCTGACGCGACCTGCGTCACCCCTCCCCTGCCTGCTCCGGGCAGGTCCCCCGATACGGGGGGGCACGCGCTATCCTCCCTCTCTGGCAGCACCCATTCCCAAGGACGCCAGCGAAGAAACAAGCCAAAATGGCTGGTTTGGAACGAATCTGCTTCCTATGTACTTTAGGGGCTTCTGGCGGTCGGCCAATCCGTCCCCCACCTTCCCCCATCGACAGATGAACATCGGCGTCCCTACGGAACGCACCCCCGGCGAATCCCGGGTGGCTCTTATCCCCGAGAGTGTCGGCCGGCTCACCAAGGCCGGGGTCACCGTCCTCATCGAACGTGGCGCGGGGCTCCGCGCCGGCTTCCCCGACGCGGCCGACGAGAAGGCCGGTGGCACCCTCGCCCCGCCGTCCGAGGCCCTCAGCGCCGACCTGGTCACCAAGGTCCAGAAGCCGACCGCGGCCGAAGTGGCCCAGATGGCCACGGGGAGCCACCTGATCTCCCTCCTGCAGCCCTCCAGCAGCGCGGAGGCCATCCAGGCCCTCGAGGCCCGGGGGGTCACCGCCTTCGCCCTCGAGCTGGTCCCCCGGATCACCCGGGCCCAGTCCATGGACGTCCTCTCCTCCCAGGCCACGGTCGCGGGCTACAAGGCGGTCCTGATCGGCTCCGCGGAGCTGGTGAAGTTCCTCCCGATGCTCACCACGGCCGCCGGGACCATCGCCCCCTCCAAGGTCTGCGTCCTTGGGGCCGGGGTGGCCGGCCTCATGGCGATCGCGACCGCCCGCCGCCTCGGTGCCGTCGTCAGCGGGTTCGACATCCGCGCCGCGGCCGCCGAGCAGATCAAGTCCCTGGGCGCCTCGGTGGTGGCGGAGAACCTCATCTCCGCCGATTCGCAGGCCGCTGGCGGCTATGCCAAGGAGCAGAGCGCCGAGCAGCAGGCGGCGATCCAGGACGCCCTCAAGGCCCACCTGGCCGGGATGGACCTCGTGATCACCACGGCCCAGGTCCCCGGACGGACCGCCCCGCGGCTCATCAGCACGGCGACCATCCAGACCATGGCCCCAGGCTCGGTGATCGTCGACCTCGCCGCCGAGACCGGGGGGAACTGCGAGCCCACCACGGCGGGCGAGACGGTGGACGTGAACGGGGTGAAGGTGATCGGCCCGGTGAACCTCGCCGCCACGATGCCCAACCACGCCTCCGCGATGCTCAGCCGCAACATCCTCACCTTCGTGCAGCACCTGCTCACCAAGGAAGGCACCCTCAACGTCGACCGCGCCGACGAGATCACCGGCGCGATGATCGTCACCGGGAGAACCGCCGCATGACCGGCATCGACCTGATCGGCTTCATCGTCGTCTTCATCTTGGCGACCTACCTGGGCGCCTCCCTCATCGGGCGTGTCCCGCCGACACTCCACACCCCCCTGATGTCGGGGGCCAACGCGGTCTCCGGGATCACGGTGGTCGGGGCAATGGCCGTCGCCGGCCACACCGACTACGGCTGGCTCGGCTCGGTCCTCGGCTTCATCGCCATCGTCTTCGCGATGATGAACGTGGTCGGGGGCTACGCCGTGACCGATCGGATGCTCGAGATGTTCAAGAAGGGCCCGCAGGGGGGTGCCAAGTGATCGGCGTCGGCCTCGAACGGCTCCTCTACCTCGTCGCCGCCGTCCTCTTCATCACGGGGCTCAAGCAGCTTCAGAGCCCAGAGACGGCGCGCAAAGGCAATCAGATCTCGGCCGCCGGCATGTTGCTGGCGATCGTGATCACGCTGCTCAGCACCAAGACGATGACGTACGGCACGATCATGGCCGGCCTCCTCGTGGGCGGCGGGATCGGGCTCTATCTCGCCCGCTCGGTGGCGATGACCTCGATGCCGCAGATGGTCGCGCTCCTGAACGGGGTGGGTGGCGGCTCCTCGCTCCTCGTGGCGTCCGCCGAGTATCTCCACCGGTACGCGAAGGGCGAGGCGGCGACAGTCGATGTCGCGCTCTCGACCCACCTCGGCGTGCTGATCGGCGCGGTGACGCTCACCGGATCGGCGATCGCCTGGGCCAAGTTGCAGGAGGTCATGACCGGGAAGGCGATCACCTTCGGCGGACAGAAGACGGTGAACGGGCTCCTCTTCGCGGTGATCGCGGGGCTCGCCGCCTGGCTGATCATGGTCCCCACCGCCCCACTCTGGGCCTTCTACGCCCTCATCGGCCTCGCCCTGCTCCTCGGCGTGTTGCTCGTGATCCCGATCGGCGGCGCGGACATGCCGGTGGTGATCTCGCTCCTCAACTCCTACTCGGGCATCGCGGCCGCGATGACGGGCTTCGTGATCAAGAGCGAGGTCCTCGTGATCTCCGGCGCGCTCGTCGGGTCCTCGGGGATCATCCTCTCGCAGATCATGTGCAAGGCGATGAACCGTTCGCTGAGCAATGTGCTCTTCGGGGCCTTCGGGGCGGCGGCGGGGAAGAGCACCAAGAGCTCGGAAGGGCTCACCGTGACCTCCACCAACGTAGAGGAGGCGGCGCTCCAGCTCGCCTACGCGCAGCAGGTGATCGTGGTCCCGGGCTACGGCCTCGCCGTGGCGCAGGCCCAGCACCAGGTCCGCGAGCTCATGGACCTGATCGAGAAGCGCGGCGGGACGGTGAAGTTCGCCATCCATCCGGTCGCGGGCCGGATGCCGGGGCATATGAACGTGCTGCTCGCCGAGGCGAACATCCCGTACGACAAGCTGATCGACATGGATGACATCAACCCCGAATTCGAGCGGACCGATGTCTGTCTCGTGATCGGCGCGAACGACGTCGTGAATCCCGCGGCGCGCACCGATTCGACGAGCCCGATCTTCGGGATGCCGATCCTCAATGCCGATCAAGCCAAGCGCTGCATCGTGATGAAGCGCGGGATGAGCGCGGGGTTCGCGGGGATCGAGAACGAGCTCTTCTACAATCCCAAGACGCAGATGCTCTTCGGCGATGCCAAGGGGACGCTGACGAAGCTCGTCGCCGAGGTGAAGCAGGTCTAGGCGGCGTCGTAGGTGCGCGTCCGCCAGCGCCGGGGACGCCGCACCGACGAGATCACCATCCGAACCGCCGCGAGCGGATCGGCGAGCGGGCTCAGCCACCAGCTGAGCCCTTTTCGTTGATAGCTCCCACTAAGCGCGAGCTGCAGCAGCAGGCGGATCGCGAGGATCGCGGCAGTGAGGCCGGTGAGCAGATCACGCGCGGGTGAGACCGGAAGTGACGGCCAGCACGCCCAGAGCGCGAGGGCGAGCAGCGGCGTGAGGCCCTGCGCGCACACCACGATCAGGACGTCGCGCCACTGCTGCGCGCGGCTCGCCGCGTCCTTGAGATCGATCGAGCGCCCCCACTCGCGCCACATCTGGCCGACGTTCGCATAACTCCGTACGCGGTAAAGGTGTGAGCCATCGAGGAAGCCCACCGCCACCCCGCGCGTCGCCAGGTGCCGCACGAGCGAGACATCCTCGGCGAACGACTCGCGGACCGGCTCGTAGCCGCCATGGTGCAGGAGGACCTCACGCCGGGCGAGGAAGCACTGCCCATTGGCGAGGATCCGATCGGGGCGCACCCGCGGATCCCCCGCCGCGCCGGTGCGATAGAGCAGCGACACGAGGAGCGCGGGTTGCAGCCAGCGCTCGGCGAGGCCCTGCCCATCGAAGCGCGGCGAGAAGGAGACCACGTCGAAGCGCTCTCGGAGTGCCGCGTGGACGATCGCGGCCGCCGCGCCGGGGTGCGCCTCGGTATCGGCATCGAGCCCGAGCACCCAGGGCTGGCTCGCCTGCGTGAGACCATACTGGAGCGCCCATGCCTTCCCGATCCACCCCGTGGGCAATGGCGGGTCGGTGAGGAGCCGGATCCGGGGATCCTGTCGAGCGGCCGCCTCGACGAGCGCGCGGGTGCCATCGGTCGATCCGGAGTCGATGACGAGGATCTCCCGCACCGGGGCGCCCTGCGCCCGCACGCCGCGCAGGCAGGGGCGGATGCGGTGCGCCTCATTGAGGCAGGCGATCACAAGGCTGACCCCCGGCGCCTCGACCCCCTCGGGACGCGGGCGCTCGGGCGGGCGGCGGGTGCGCCCGCCGATGAGCCGCACCGAGAGCACGGCGAGCGTCCCCCCCTGCACGAGGGCGAGCCCGCCGAGGAGTGCCTCGATCATGGGTGGCGACCGCGCAGCACCCGCACCTTACTGGATGGGACCCGCGTTGATCTGATCGACGATGAAGGCGAAGCGGAAGGCCTGTTCCTTGAGCCGCTCATAGCGTCCCGAGGAGCCGCCATGCCCCGCCCCCATGTGCATCTTGAGCAGGAGCGGATTCGCGTCGGTCTTCGTCGCGCGGAGCTTGGCCACCCACTTGGTGGGCTCGAAGTAGCCGACGCGGGAATCGTTGAGCCCGCTCGTCACGAGCATGCGCGGGTACGCCTTGGCCTCCACGTTGTCGTAGGGAGAGTAGCCGCGCATGTAGCGGTACTCCTCCGCCTGCTGTGGATTCCCCCACTGCTCCCATTCCTGTGCGGTGAGGGGGATGCTCGCATCGAGCATCGTGTTGATCACGTCGACGAAGGGGACGTCGGCGACGATCACCTTGAAGAGTTCGGGCCGCAGGTTCGCGACGACCCCCATCAGGAGGCCACCGGCGCTCCCCCCATTCGCCGCGAGCCGCTCAGGGGTGGTGTAGCGCTCGCGCACGAGATGATCGGCGACGTCGATGAAGTCGGTGAAGGTGTTCATCTTCTTGAGCATCTTCCCGTCGTCGTACCAGGGGCGCCCCATCTCCTGCCCACCGCGCACATGCGCGATGGCGTAGGTGAACCCGCGATCGACCAGCGCGAAGCGCTGCGAGCTGAAGGTCGGCTCCGTGGTAGAGCCGTACGACCCATAGGCGTAGAGCAGGAGCGGCGCCTTCCCGTCCCGCACGAATCCCCTGCGATGCACGAGGGAGATCGGGATCCGCGTGCCGTCCCGGGCGATAGCAAAGAGCCGCTCCACCTCGTACCGCGCCGGATCATACCCCGGCACCTCGGTGCGCTTCTTCTCGACCCGCGTCCGCCGCTCCATGTCGTAGTCGAAGACCGTGCTCGGCGTCACGAGGGAGCTGTAGGAGAAGCGGAGCTCCCGCGCCTCGTACTGCGGATTCTCGCCCGGGAAGACGCCGTACGCCGCCTCGGGGAAGGTCACCTCGTGCGTGTCGCGCTTCCCATCGAGCGCGGAGATGCGCAGCCGCCGCAATCCCTCGCGGCGCTCGACCACCACGACATGATGCTTGAAGGGCATCACCCCTTCGACGAAGACGTCAGCGCGCGGGGCGAGCCAATCCGTCCACTGGGCCCGGCCGGGGGACGCCACCGGCGCGGTCATCACGCGGAAGTTCTGTGCGTCGTCGTTCGTGACGATGTAGAGCACCCCCTCCCCCGGCTCCACCTCGTACTCGATCCCCGGACGGCGGGCCTCGACGACGCGGGGCCGCTCGGTGGGACGGGCGGTCGAGATGAGATGCCACTCGCTCGAGGTGAACGACCCGCTGGAGATGAGGATCCACTCCCCGTTGCGCGACCGTCGCACATTCACGTTGAAGAGCACATCGTCGTCCTGATAGACCTTCACATCGGCGCTGCGGGGTGTCCCCAGCACATGCCGCCAGACGGCATCACCGCGCTTCGCCGAGTCGGGGGTCATGTAGAAGAGCGTCTGGTTGTCGTTCGCCCAGGCGAGCCCCCAGCTCAGCTGCTCGATCTCATCGGGGAGCCACTGCCCCGTGCGGAGATCCCGGACGCGGAGGATGAAGTCCTCATAGCCGGTGGTATCGACGAGCACGGCGAGCAGGTTGTGATCGGGGCTCACCTCCATCCCGCCGAGCGAGTAGAAGGCGTGCCCCTCGGCCTCAGCGTTCTGGTCGAAGTAGACCTCCTCCTTCGCCTCGAGGGAACCACGTTTGCGGACGTAGATGGGATAGGGCTTCCCCTTCTCGGTCCGCGCGTAGTAGTACCACCCGTCGCGGCGCTCGGGGACCTGGCTGTCGTCCTCCTTGATCTTGGCGAGCATCTCGTCGTAGAGCTGCTGCTGGAGCGCCGCCGTCTGCGCCATCATCGCGTCGGTGTAGCGGTTCTCCGCCTCGAGGTAGGGGATCGTCTCGGGGTGGTTGCGATCCTTGAAGTAGGCGTAGTCGTCGACGCGGCGATCGCCGTGGAGGACCGACTCGACGGGGAGGCGCTTGGCGACGGGGGGGGTGGGGGTCTGCGCGGACATGGTGGCCGGGAGGACGATCAGGGAAAGGAGCGGGGCGACGAACGCGGTCGGACGCATCGCAAAGATCCTGAGAGAGGGATGCCGAAAGCTACCGAGCGCCCGGACGGGGTGTGAGGCGCTAGCTTTCCCTGTCGCTCGCCCCGTCCCCGCGCCCACTTCCCCGACCCCCGACCCCCGCCCCATGGCCACCACCGGCCGTCGCCTTCTGCGCCTCTGGCGCCTCTGCGCGCCGATTCCCGGCGGATGGTGGGTCTTCCAGCGCCTCTTCGCCTGGACCGTCCCCTACTCCGCCTCGACCGCGCCCCGCGTGCGGGTCCTCGAACCGGGGCACGCCGAGGTCGAGATCCCCGACCGACGCGCCAACCGCCAGCACCTCGGTTCCGTCCATGCCATCGCGCTCCTGAACGTGGCGGAGATGGCGAGTGGGCTCGCGATGGTGAGCGGCCTCCCCGACGGGGTGCGGAGCATCGTGCGCGAGATCCGGATGGAATACCTGAAGAAGGCGCGTGGGACGATCCGTGCGGTGAGTCGGGTCACGATCCCCGCGGTGACCGGCGATGTGGATCACGAGGTCACCGCCGACTGCCTCGACACCTCGGGGGCGGTGGTCGCCCGTGCGACCGTCTCGTGGCGGCTGGGGCTGGCCCCGGGGCAGCCCCCCTCCGGCCCCGGATCGCCTACGGCAGAGCCCCCTCACACCGGAGCCCGATGATGGAGACGGCGTTCACCCGGCAGGTCGGCATCGAGGTCCCACTGATCTGCGGTCCGATGTACCCCTGCTCCAACCCCGAGCTCGTCGCGGCGGTCAGTGAGGCAGGAGGACTGGGGATCGTCCAGCCGATCTCGCTCACCTACGTCCACGGCCATGACTTCCGGGAGGGGCTCCGCTACATCAAGCGGCTGACCGCGAAGCCGATCGGCTTCAACGCGCTCATCGAAGGGAACAACAGGATCTACCGCACGCGGATGGAGGAGTGGATCGACATCGCCCTGGAGGAGGGGGTGCGCTTCTTCCTCACCTCCCTCGGGAATCCGCGCTGGGTCTGCGAGAAGGTCCACGCGGTCGGCGGCGTGGTCTACCACGACGTCACCGAACGGAAGTGGGCGCAGAAGGGGGTCGATGGGGGAGTCGACGGCCTGGTCGCGGTGAACGATCGCGCCGGGGGCCATGCGGGGGGAAAGAGTGCGCAGGCCCTGCTCGACGAGCTCCAACCCTTCGGCCTCCCCCTCGTCGCCGCGGGCGGCGTCGGCGATGCCGCTGAGTTCGCGCGGATGATCCGCCTGGGGTACGCCGCCGTGCAGCTCGGGACCCGCTTCATCGCCACCACCGAGTGCGAGAGCAGTCAGGCGTACAAGGACGCGATCGTGAACGCCCGCGAGGAGGATATCGTGCGCACGGTCCGCCTCACCGGTGTCCCCGTGGCCGTGATCAACAATGCGTATATCCAACGGCTCGGGACTGATGCGAGCCCCTTCGCCCGCTGGATGCTTCGCGGCCGCCGCACGAAACACTGGATGCGCACCTGGTACGCCATCAACTCGGTCCGACGCCTCAAGCGCTCCCTCTGGAGCGACGACATCGCGCAGGACTATTGGCAGGCCGGCCGGTCCGTGGCGACCATTCATGACATCCGGCCCGCCGGCGAGATCGTCCGCGCATTCGCCGCGGCGCTCTGACCCCTGGCCCCTGACCCCTGTCACCTGGAGTTCCAATGGCTGCCGACGTGATTGACTACCGTCTCATCGGAGACGACATGCAGGGGGTGATCATCACCCTCGACCCGGGCGAGGCGGTGCTCGCGGAGGCGGGGGCGATGATGTACATGGAGGATGGGATCCAGATGGCGACCACCCTCGATCCGAACAACCAGGGGGGCGGGCTCTTCGGCAAGCTCGTGGGCGCTGGGAAGCGCATGCTCACCGGGGAGTCGTTCTTCATCACCCTCTTCGGCAACACCGTCAACCAGCGGCGCGACGTCGCCTTCGCCGCCCCGACGCCCGGCAAGATCCTCATCGCCGACCTGACGCACTGGGGCGGTGAGCTCATCGCGCAGAAGGACGCCTTCCTCTGCGCCGCGCGGGGGATCGACATGGATATCGCCTTCACCCGCCGCATCGGCGCCGGCTTCTTCGGGGGCGAGGGGTTCATTCTCCAGCGTCTCCGCGGCGATGGCCTCGCCTTCCTCTCCGCCTCCGGCACCCTCGTGGAGCGTGAGCTCGCGGCCGGCGAGGTCCTGCGCGTCGACACCGGCTGCCTCGTCGCGATGCAGCCCTCGGTCGACTACGACATCGAGATGGTCCGCGGCGTGAAGACGATGCTCTTCGGGGGCGAGGGGCTCTTCTACGTGAAGCTCACCGGCCCCGGGAAGGTCGTCCTCCAGACGATGCCCTTCTCGCGCCTCGCCGAGCAGGTGATCGCGCATGCCCCCGCGCTCCAGCGGCAGGGCACCTCCCGCGGCTTGATCGGCGGGATCCTCGGCGATCAGGGGTGAGCGCGTGACCATCCCGCGGTGGCTGACAACGGGAATCGCCGGGACCGTCCTCGCGGCGGGGCTGGTGCATGGGTTCTTCCCGATTCGGGATCTCCCCGCCCTTGGTCCCCTGCTCGACCCGGCGCACGGGGTCTGGGCGGCGGCGCGAACGGCGGAGCTACGTGCGGAGGAGTCCGCGCCACTCGCCGGCCTCGGGGACGCCGTGACCATCGAGTATGACGACCGCGGCGTCCCGCACATCTTCGCCGCGACGGAGCTCGATGGGTTCCGGGCGCTGGGGTGGGTCCATGCACGCGACCGACTCTTCCAGATGGAGATGACGCAGCGCGCCGCCGCGGGGACCCTCACCGAGGTCGCGGGGGCGCGCACGCTCGAGCTCGATCGGGCGGCGCGGGCGCGTGGGCTCCCCGCCGCGGCCGCGGCCAAGTGGGCCGCCCTCGCAGCGGACGACCCCACCCGCGCGGCGATCGCCGCGTACATGGAGGGCGTGAACGCCTGGATCGCGCAGGCGTCGTCCGCCGAGCTGCCGATCGAATACAAGCTGTTGGGGGTCGCCCCACGGCGGTTCGAGCCGGTCGATTGCTTCCTCCTGCTGATGCAGATGGCGCAGTCCCTCTCGTATCGCGATGACGAACTCCGACGGGAGGCGATCGAGGCGCTGATCGGGGCCAAGGCCACGGAGGCGCTCTTCCCGGTCAATGCCCCGATCCAGGAGCCGATCGAACCGGTCCCGGGACGCACCGCGCCCACCTACCTCGCGATCCGGTTCCCTGCCCCGACCCTCCCGACGCCCGCGAAGGTCGCCACCGCGCGAGCGCGTCTCGAGGATGGACGGCGCCTGCTCGCCGGTGTCGAGAGCGAGACCAAGGGCGAGGCGGTGGTCGGGAGCAACAACTGGGCGGTGGGCCCGACGCGCTCCGCCTCCGGTCATGCCCTGCTCTCTGGTGACCCGCATCTCCAGCTCACCCTCCCGAGCATCTGGTACGAGGTGCACCTCGTGGCGGGGGCACTCGACCTCTACGGCGTCTCGCTCCCTCTCTCGCCGGTGATCCCGATCGGGTTCAATCGCGACGTAGCGTGGACCGCGACCAACACCGGCGCCGACGTCGTCGACTTCTATCGAGAAACGGTGGACGATTCGGTCGCCCCGACGACGTACCTGCTCGACGGCGAGTGGATGCCGGTCACCGCGCGCGTCGAGACCTTCCGCGGGAAGCGCGGCGAGGTGCTCGCCACCGACACGCTCTACACCACCCATCGGGGTCCGCTGCGGCGCACCTCCGCCGGGTGGACCTCGCAGCGGTGGACCGCACTCGAGCCCTCGAACGAGGCGGGGGGCTATCTGCAAGCGATCCGCGCGCGCTCCGTCGACGCCTGGTATGACGCGATGCAGGGCTATCGCGCGCCGGCCCAGAACTTCCTCGTCGCCGACCGCAGCGGGCGGATCGCGATTCGGAGCACGGGGCGCTTCCCCATCCGGCCCGGCGATGGACGGGGCGATCGGATCCACGACGGGGCGACCCGCGCGAGTGACTGGACCGGCGACTGGCCGGCGGCGCGTCTCCCGCAGGCGATGGCGCCAGCGCAGGGCTATCTGGCGAGCGCCAATCAACAGCCCCTCGATCCCACGCGGCGCCCTGGCTACCTCGGCTGGGATTGGCCGACCCCCTGGCGCGCGATGCGGATCAATCAGATCCTGCGGGCCGACGCGGCGATGACGCCGGAGAAGATGCGGCTCGCCCACACCGATCCACAGAGCGCGCTCACCGCCCCGGTGCTCACGGCCCTGCGCGACGCGATGCGGGCGCAGCCGATGGCCGCCGAGGAGGCGCGTGCCGCCCTCGCCGTCCTCGAGGGATGGGATCAGCACTTCGATCCCGAGAGCCAGGGGGCGGTCCTCTTCGATGCCGTCCTTCGCACGATCACCAATCACACCTGGGACGAGTTGATCCCCGAGGGGGAGAGTGGCCGCGCGGCGACCCCGAACTCGATGCTCTTGGTCCGCCTGTTCGAAGACCGCACCTCCATCTGGTGGGATGATCGTCGCACCCCTGAGGTGCGCGAAGACCGCGACCAGATCCTCGTGCAGAGCCTCGCCTCCGCGTGGCGGGACACCCGCGCTCAACTCGGGAACGATCCCGCTGCCTGGCGCTGGCGGATGCGGCGCCTGACCCATGTGCGGCATCTCCTCCAGCTCCCAGGCTTCGACCGGGAGTCACTCGCCGTGCAGGCGGGCCCCGGCACGCTGAGCCCGAGCGAGGGGCGTGGGACCGCGGGGGCAAGCTGGCGCTTCGTCGTCGAGCTCGGCGACACCCTGCAGGCGTGGGGGATCTATCCGGGGGGACAATCGGGGAACCCCGTCTCCTCTCGCTACGCCGATCGTCTCGAAGGGTGGCGCCTCGGACAGCTCAACCCCCTGCACCTCCCGCGCAAGGCGGGCGAACTCTCCGGCATGGTGCGCCAGAGCGTCCTCACCCTCACCCCGGTAGCGCGATGACCCGGCCGATCTGGTTCCTCCTCACGAGCACGGCGATCGCGACCCTCACCTGGGTCATCGGGTGGTGGATGGTCCCGGTGGTCGCGGCGATCCTCACCCTCGTCCGCCGCGACGATGCCGCCGCCCCATTCCTCGCGGGGCTCGCTGGCGTGGTGGCCTGGGGACTCATCCTCGCCCTCGTGGCCCGTAGCGCCCCTGGCGGCTCCGTGGCGCTGACCGTCGGACGCGCGCTCCGCCTCGGCCCGAACGCCCTGATCGCGGTGACGGTGGCCTACGGCGGCCTCCTCGCGGGGACCGCCGCGCTGCTCACCCGAGCCCTCACGACCTCGGGGCCGAGGGGCACGCCGACGCTCTGAGTCGTCGCCGGTCCTGAGTACCTTTCAGGACCGTTCCATCGTTCTGGAGACTCCGTGGCCACGATCCTGCAATCCCTCCCTGTCGGCGAGCGCGTCGGCATCGCCTTCTCGGGTGGACTCGATACCAGCGCCGCGCTGCATTGGATGCGCGCCAAGGGGGCGATCCCCTACGCCTACACCGCCAACCTCGGGCAGCCCGACGAGTCGGACTATGAGGCGATCCCGCGCAAGGCGATGGAGTACGGCGCGGAACAGGCGCGTCTGATCGATTGCCGCGCGCAGCTCGTGGCCGAAGGGCTCGCCGCGATCCAGTCGGGGGCGTTCCATGTGTCGACCGGCGGGCAGACCTACTTCAACACCACCCCGCTCGGACGCGCCGTCACCGGGACGATGCTCGTCGCCGCGATGCGCGAGGACGGCGTCAACATCTGGGGCGACGGGAGCACCTTCAAGGGAAACGACATCGAGCGGTTCTACCGCTACGGGCTCCTGACGAATCCCGCGCTCAAGGTCTACAAGCCCTGGCTCGACCAGGCCTTCATCGACGAGCTCGGCGGCCGCACCGAGATGGCGGAGTACCTGATCGCCAGCGGCTTCGCCTACAAGATGAGCACGGAGAAGGCGTACTCCACCGACTCCAACCTCCTCGGCGCGACGCACGAGGCGAAGCACCTCGAGTTCCTCGACCAGAGCATGCACATCGTCGAGCCGATCATGGGGGTCGCCTTCTGGAAGGACGACGTCTCCGTGACGCGCGAGACGGTACGGATCCGCTTCGAGGAGGGGGTGCCGATCGCACTCAACGGCACGACCTACGACTCCGCGCTCGCCCTCTTCCTTGAGGCGAACGCGATCGGCGGACGCCACGGCCTCGGGATGACCGACCAGATCGAGAATCGGATCATCGAGGCGAAGAGCCGCGGGATCTACGAGGCGCCGGGGATGGCGCTGCTCTTCTTGGCGTACGAGCGCCTCGTGACGGGGATCCACAACGAAGACACGATCGAGCAGTACCGCCTCAATGGGCGGAAGCTCGGTCGCTTGCTGTATCAGGGGCGTTGGCTTGACCCGCAGGCGCTCATGCTCCGCGAGTCGGCGCAGCGGTGGGTCGCGCGCGCGGTCACCGGGGAGGTGACGGTGGAGCTCCGTCGCGGAAACGACTACTCGATCCTCGATACGACGAGCCCCAACCTCACCTACAAGCCCGAGCGGCTCACGATGGAGAAGGGGAAGGCGTTCTTCACCCCGCTCGATCGGATCGGGCAGCTCACGATGCGGAACCTCGACATCCTCGACACGCGCGAGAAGCTCGAGGTGTACACGCGGAGTGGCCTGCTCCGCGCCTCGAGCGAGACCGCGGTCCCGCAGCTCCCCTCGGGCGACTCGAACTAACCGCTGAAGAGAAACGCCGGGAGCGCCTGCTGGCGCCCCCGGCGGTCGCGCCCCGAGCCATGCGCTCGGGGCGTTTGCGTTCCCCCCCCTTACTGCGCGGCGAGGGCCTCCACGGCCTCGGCGAGCTTGGTGACGCGAGCGGAATCCTTCCCGCCGACGCTCTTCCGCACCGTGCCACCCAGCGCCTTGAGCGCCGCCTGCCGCTCGGCCCCACGCTTGGCCTCGGCCTCCGCCAGCGCCGCGCGGTACGCCTTCACCTTGCTCCCCGAGACGCCTCCCGACCGCTCCAGCTGGTCCACGTAGGCGCGGGCGAGCGCGAAGCTCGCCGGCCAGACGATCTTCGGCTGCCCCTGGGGATTCAGGAAGTCGAAGCGCACCGTGTTGGCGGCGTCGATCTCGTTCTGCGTGAGCATGGCCGAGGGCTTGAGCGCGAAGACATCGAGCCCGCGCCCGATCTCCGAGCTGACGATCAGGCCGTTGTACCAGTAGACCGACCAGGAGCCGGCGTTCCCCATGCGGGAGCCGTCGATCGGCCCCCGGTCGTGGAAGGCGATCTCGACCGGGCGCTTGGCATCGGTCCAATCGAAGACCGAGATCCCCCCCTGGTACCAGGACTGCACCATGATGTCGCGGCCGGGCACGGGGATCAGCTTCCCGTTGTGCGCGACGCAATTCTCCAGATTGGTCTGGGGCGCCGGCATCTTGTAGTAGCTCTGGAAGACCATCTGGCCGTTCTCGATCGCGAAGATCGCGTTCGCGCCCCACTCCTTCGGATCGGTCGCGCGGCACTTCGGGCCACCGCCCCCGCCCCACTCGTCGGTGAAGAGGACCTTGGAGCCGTCGTTGCTGAAGGTCGCGGAGTGCCAGTAGGCGAAGTTCGAGTCCGCCACCGCGGCGATCCGCTTCGGGTTCACCGGGTCGCGGATATCGAGGAGGAGCCCGTAGCCCTCGCAGGCCCCGCCAGCGAGCCCGATGGCCGGATAGACGGTGATGTCATGGCACTGGGTCGGGCCGGGACGCGGGCCACGGCTCTGCCCCGGCGGGGTGAGCCCCACCATCTTCGCGACGATCCCGTCGATCGAGCCACGGAGCGTGGCGCTATCGGCCGCCGTCGGTGCGCCGCTGCCCCCCCGCGCCTTCACGATGCTGTCGAGCATCGGGCGGGTGAACTGCGGCGGGAGCATCATCGTCTGGCCTTCGATGGAGACCACGAAGGCCCCGCTCCGCTTGGCCTGCTCGAGCATCTTCTCCCGCTGGATCTTGTCCTCCGGCGCATCGCCATGGCGCGGCGGGGCGACGAGATCGTTGAAGATCCGGGGTGAGCTCACGATCGCGGCACGTGCCGGGTCCTTGAGCGGGACTTTGATCACCTCGATGCGGAAGAGCGCCGAGTTCGGGTCCTTGTCCGGCGTCTCGCGCACGCACCCGGGGAGCTCGTTGGGCGACCGGATCGGCGCCGAGCCCGAGATGTAGACGTAGACGTTCTCATCGTCCTTCGGGTCCTTGAGGACGGTGTGCGTGTGGGAGCCGCGGCAGGTCTGCACATTGCCGACGTTGCGCGGGTTCTTGATGTCGCTGATGTCGAAGATGCGGAGGCCACGGAGGCGGATCGCGCTCACCGTGTCACGCACCCCGCCGGGGGCGCAGTCGAGCCGCCCCTCGAGCCCTTCGCCGGAGACGAAGAGGAGGTTGCCATAGACCGAGACGTCGCTCTGCGAGGCCGGGCAGACGAGCTGGGCGGCGAGGACGGGCTGCCGCGGGTTCGAGAGATCCCAGACCTGGTAGCCGCTGTAATTCCCCTGGATCGCGTACTTCCCGGAGAAGGCGAGGTCCGAGTTGGTCGACGACGCGAACGGCTCCGGCGACGGGGTCGCGGAGAGAAGGTCGAGGTTCCAGATCGCCTCGCCGGCGTCCCGCAGCCCCGCCTTGAGGCCGACCCGGGGATCGGGGCTGGGCGCCATGCCGACCGTGGGCGCCACCGATGGGGCGCAGGCCGCGACCGCGACGGTCGCAAGCAGCGCGAGGAGGGGACGGACATGATTGCCTGTGGAGCGTGCCATGCAGGTGCCTCAGGTGAGGGTCAGGGGTGGGACAGGGCCAACGGTCCAGCGAACGACGACAGCCGATCAACCATACGACATCAGGGCGCGGCGCGATTCACCACGAGCTGCACCAGCATGAGCTCCATCCGGGCGATCTCGGTGGTCTGATCCACATTCACGTCGGCGGCGAACTTGAAGACGGTGAGCTCCTCCCCACCCCCCGGGGTGGCGAAGAGCGTCGCGACCATCGCGACCGCGCCCCGATGGTGTTGGATCATCTTACGCAGGAAGAGCTCGTCGAAGGCGGTGTCGCGGGCGCGGCCGAGCGCGAGCACCTCGTCTTCGGTGAGCATCCCGGGCATGAGCATGTCGTGACTCATCCCCTCCATCTCATGCCGCATCCCCATCGGGCGCGCCTCCTGCACCGGCTGCTGCCGATCGGCGAGCCAGGTCTGCATGATGCGGATCTCATCCTCCTGCGCGTTGATGATCCGCGAGGCGAGGACGAGGATCGCCCGGTTCTTCGTCCGCGTGGGGGCAAGTCGCGACATCGCGACCGCCTGCGCATGGTGACTGATCATCCCCTGCATGAACTCCACATCGGCGCTCGTGTAGGGGAGCTTCGCGCTGTCGGCGCGCGCCTTGGCGATCGCCGCGGGGGTCGAGGGGCCGACGGTGGGGACCACCGGGGCGTCGGGGAAGCCGGTGAAGGCCTCCGCCGCCGGGGCGCTCACGGGCACCGGGCCGGTGGCGATGGGCGCTGTGGGGGCACAGGCGGTGAAGAAGAGCACACCGAGGCACGCGGCCGCGCCGCGCAGCTGCTGGACTCGCATCATCCCTCCCCGCCGGCCACCGCCGACGGCATGAACAGGTCGATCTGGGGGGCGATCAGGTCGAGTTGGAGGTGCTCCACCACCTTCCGTGACCACCAAGGCCGCTCCGCCACCTCGAGTCGCATCACCGGCACCTCAAACGCCGCGATCAGCTCGTCGATCGTCTCGTCGATCTCCCGCTGGAAGGCGAGGCTCACCGCCCGCGTCCCGTCGAAGGTCGGCGGCGCCGTCACCGGCACCTTGATCAGGGCGTCGTAGGTCCTGACCCAGTCCCGGACGAGGGCATCGAGCGCCACCTGCCGACCGGCGCGCGCCACGAGGTACGCGTAGTTGTCGAGCACCGAGCGATCACAGACCACGACCTCGGCCTGCGCCCCGACCGCGATCTCCTCCGCGATCTGGGCATGGAGGATCCAGGTCTGTGCCTCGATCGTGGTGCCCTCATTGATCGGGAGGGGGCAGCGGCGCGCGACCTCCTTCACGAGGTCCACCGTCTGGTCGCGGCGTTTGAGCTCCGCCGCGAGCTCGTAGCAGAGCGTGGTCTTCCCCACCCCATGGGTACCGACGAAGGCGACCTTTCGTGCACCGGCCATAAGTGCGGGAAGTTAGCGATGGGGGGAGGGAGGTGGAACGCTTGGGGCGCGGCCGAGGGCGACCACCGGAGAATCTTGACGGGAACCGCATGCGGGGGCACTTTGTCCACGTACCGAACAAAGATTCCCAATTCTATCCTACGGCCTGTCCGGAGGCTCCCCCGATGCGGTCCACCCCGGTGTTGCGCCTTCTCTTGGCAGGTGGGTTACTCGCCCCCGCGCTCCCTACACCGCTCTCCGCACAGGACCAGCCCCGGCGCCCCGCACCAGCCACCGCGACCGACCCCGCGCCGAGCGCCTCGCCCACCATCCGCGTCGTCCGCGACAGCCTTGGCCATCGCCTCGAGGTCGATGGGCGGTCGCTGATGATCAATGGGGTGAATTGGGATTACATCCCGATCGGGGAGAACTACGCCTACAACCTCTGGACGCAGCCCGACGCCTTCATCGTCGAGGCGCTCGATCGTGAGATGCGACTCGTCCAGCGTATGGGGGCGAACGCCATCCGCGTCTATGCGGGGATCCCGCCGCGCTGGATCAAACACATCTACGAGCGCTACGGGATCTTCACCATGGTGAACCACGCCCTGGGGCGCTATGGCGTGACGATCGATGGCCTTTATCGCCCGCAGACCGACTACTCCGACCCGCGCGTCCGACGGCTGATCACCGAGGAGGTCCTGATCCTGGTGCGCGAGCTCCGCGGGACCCCCGGCCTCCTGGCCTGGTTGCTCGGGAACGAGAACAACTACGGGCTCAGCTGGCGCTCGGCCGAGACCGAGGCGCTCCCTGTCGGGGAGCGGGATGCCGCCCGCGCTCGGTATCTCTACTCCCTGGTGGGGGAGGTGGCTCGCGCGGTGAAGGCGGAGGACCCGGCGCATCCGGTCGCCTATGCCAACGGCGACCTGCAGTACGTGGACCTCATCGCCCAGGAGGCGAAGGGGATCGACATCCTCGGCGCCAACGTCTATCGCGGGGCCTCCTTCCGAGACTTCTTCGACGTGGTCGAGGCGAAGCTCGGGATCCCGGTCCTCTTCACCGAGTTCGGCGCCGATGCGTGGAACGAGCGTGAGCAGCGCGAGGACCAGGAGGCCCAGGCGCGCTATCTGGTGGCGCAGTGGGAGGAGATCTACGGGCATGCCGCCGGGCAGCGACGCCCGGGCAACGCGATCGGTGGCTTCACCTTCCAATGGAGCGATGGGTGGTGGAAGTTCGGTCAGGAGTCACGACTCGATATCCATGACGTGAACGCCTCCTGGCCGGCCGACGCCTACCCGCATGATTTCGTGCCGGGCGAGAACAACATGAACGAGGAGTGGTGGGGGATCGTCGCCAAGGGTCCGACGGACGGCCGCGGCCTGATCACCCTGCATCCGCGCGCCGCCTACTACGCGCTGCAGCGAATCCATGCGATCGACCCCTATGCGCCAGGGACCACGCTCGCTGCGATGCGCCGCCAGTTCGCGCAGATCGATCCCGCGGGACTCACGGCTCAGGCGCGGGCGGAGCGCGCCGGGTCGGGGGCCGAGTCGAGTGCCCTCCGCCTGAAGGGCATGCGCCTCGAACTCTCGACCTACCTGACCGGGGGTCAATCGATCCGCACCCCGCCGTCGGATACGCCGAGCGAGACCGATCGCCCCGCGTTCACGGGGTTCGACCGCATGGAGTCGTTCTACGTCGAGATGGAGGCGAAACCCTCGGAGCGCCTTCAGGCCGCCCTCGCGGTGAACATCCTCGGCCATGTCCCTGAAAACCCGATCGACGAGATCTTCTACGAGAATCGTGGGCGCGTACGGACCATCGCCCTCGGCTCGGGCGAGACATTGGCGAGCGATGGCCTCGAGCGACTGAAGGTGTATCGCGCCCACGTCACCTGGGATGCGCCGCAGTTCCGATTGGAGGCCTTCCATCGCTCGGGGCACTACCACTGGGGATACGAAGGCGACTTCTTCGGCGTCTACCGCGAAGCGAACTATGGGCGCAACATCGACATCTACAACGCGGTGGCGCCGATGGGGATGGAGGTGACGGGTAAGCGCCGGCTCGAGGGCCTCAAGGTCGCGATCGGCCCGGAGCTCTGGTGGGGCGCGAACCCCGCGGCCCTGTTCAAGTATCGGCGCCGGATCGCCGGCATCGACATCACGGGCCTCTATCATGAGGATCTCGCGCGGATCCCCGTAGGCTCGACGACGAGTTCCCTCGCGATCCCGCTCCCGCCGACGCGACGCGTCTCGCTTCATCTCGCGACGACGGTCGCGGGCGTCGGCGTGGATCTCGGGGGCATCTGGGCGGGCTCTACCCGAGTCGGTGAGACGTTCCAATGGGTCGAGGGCGGGGCCGGCCGCATGGAGGTGCTCGCGGACAAGATCCGTGCCAGCGACACCTTTGGCGCGAAGGCCAAGGTCTCCTTCTCCCGCGGCCGCGTGAACTGGTACGCGCAGGGCGCCGTGATGGGCCTCGTCGCCGACGGGGGTCCCACCGCGGTCCAAACCTTCACGGGGTGGTGGCTGCGCGACACGGGGATGAGCAACCAGTGGAATGCGATGACGGGGATGACCTACTCCATCGGTGCTCTCCAGATCGCCCCGAACGTCCTCATCCAGCAGCCGCTAGTCGGCCCGATCCCGCAGGGGGCACCGGCTCCCGCGCGTCTGCGCAATGTGCTCCGGGATCCGTTCGTCGTGCGCGCCAATCGTGAGATGGCGGCCGGGGAACTCCTCCTCACCTGGGATCCCACCCCGGCGACCTGGATGTATCAATGGGATAACGATGTGCGCGAGGACGCGCGGTTCGCCGCGAGCCTCGCCTATACATATAAACATCAGCCGACCGGGATGGATGCGGCGATCGGCATCCTCGGCGATGGACGGACCCCCTTCGCCTTCCCGGCCTCGACCCCCGCGCGGGATCTCTGGGAGGTGCGCGCTCGAGTGGTGACGCGCGTGGGACCGACCCTCCGTCTCATCGCGAACGCCTACGGCGGGACGGCCGAGCCCAACGGCAATAGCCAGCGGCTCGTCTCGCGCGTCGGCGGGGACCTTCGCCTCGTCTCCGGCCCCCTCAAGGTGATCGGGTCGGCTCGCTTTAACGATTTCGGTCCCTATGACTACCACCGAGATTTCAACCTGACCTTCCCGGCCCAGTTCATGACCGACGTCGCCTATGTCTTTGGTAAGCCGCAGTGGTTCGATCTCCCCGAGACCAAGCTTGGACTCCGCGGCACCTGGCGCTCGCTTGACCGCTATTCTCCACGGTACTGCCCGACGACCACGACGACCGCAGCCGGCGATACGGTCTGTGATGGCGGGGCGCCCGGCTTCCCGCTCGGACGCGAATGGGAGATCCGCAGCTACCTGACGGTGGCCTGGTGAGCGCCCCCACCATGCCCCGTCCTACCGATGCGATGACGGTGGAGTCCCGCGTCGAGACCTGGCTCGCGCGCCTGCGGCTCGAAGAGAAGCTCGGCCAGATGATCATGGGGGAACGCGCATCCACCACGCCGGAGGACGTCCGCGAATGCCACCTCGGCGCCGTCTTGAGTGGATCAGGGTCGGTTCCCGGCGCGAACACGCCAGCCGACTGGGTCGCGCTCAATGATGCCTATTGGGCGGCCTCGATGGACGATACGGGCGACCGGTCGCCGATTCCCCTCCTCTACGCCGTGGATGCCGTGCACGGGCACGCGAACGTGCGCGGCGCGACCATCTTCCCCCACCAGATCGGGCTTGGCGCCGCACGGGATCCTGACCTGATCGAGCGGTTCGCGCGCGTCTGCGCCGCCGAGGTGCTCGCCACCGGACTCGACTGGAACTTCGCGCCGACGCTCGCCGTGGTGCAGAACGTCCAGTGGGGTCGCACCTACGAGAGCTTCTCGGACGACCCGGCCCTGGTCGCCGCGTATGCCGGGCGGTTTGTGACCGGCATGCAAGGCACCCTCGACGACGATGGGGTCCTCGCGTGCGCGAAGCACTTCATCGGGGACGGCGCGACCGCGGAAGGGATCGATCAGGGCGATGCAACCCTGACGATGGACCAGCTGGAACGCACGCACCTCCCTCCCTACCTCGCCGCCCTGCGCGCTGACGTGCAGACCGTCATGGTCTCATTCAATAGCGTCAATGCGGTGAAGTGCCATGCGCATCGCGAGCTCCTCACCGATCTCCTCAAGGGCCGGCTCGGCTTCACCGGCCTCGTCGTCTCGGACTGGGACGGCGTGGACCAGGTCGACGACCAGCTGGAGACGGCGATCATCCACTCGGTGAATGCGGGCGTCGACATGATCATGTGCGCGACCGATTGGCGCCGTCGCCTCGAGGGGCTGGCGTCCAGTGTCGCCTCCGGTGAAATCCCAATGACTCGGATCGATGACGCAGTGCGCCGGATCCTGCGTGTGAAGCTCCGCGCCGGGCTCTTCGACCGCCCCCGTCCCTCGGCCCGACCCGGCGTCGCACAGGCGCGCCTCGGGAGCGCGGCGCACCGAGCCGTGGCACGCGAGGCGGTCCGTCGGTCCCTCGTGCTCCTCCGCCACGAAGGAGCGGTGCTCCCGCTGCGCCCCACGCAGCGCATCCTCGTCGCCGGCAAGCACGCGGACGACGTCAGTCATCAGTGCGGGGGATTCAGCGCCGCCTGGCAGGGGACGCACGGCAACGAGGCGATCGAAGGAGGCACCTCGATCTGGCAGGCCATCCGTGCGCGGATGGCGGATGCGACCCTCAGCTTGGATGGGAGTGCTGCCGACGCCGATCGGCACGATGTCGCGGTCGTGGTGATCGGTGAGATGCCATATGCCGAGGGGATGGGGGACATCCGTCCGGGGGGGCACATCACGCCCCCGCTCCCCGGCGGGCTCCGCACGGCCAACCTCGAGCCGTATGGCACGACCCTTGAGCTCGCCGCGCTGCACCCCGAGGATCTCGCGACGATCGAGACGATCCGCGCGCGTGGGATCCCGGTCGTCACCGTGCTCCTCTCCGGGCGCCCACTCCTCGTCGATCGGGAACTGCAGGCCTCGGCAGCCTTCGTCGCGGCCTGGCTGCCAGGATCAGAAGGGGCTGGCGTGGTGGACGTCTTGATGGGGGACACCCCATTCACTGGGGTGCTTCCCCTCGCGTGGCCGGCGGCCGCCCCCGCCCCTGACGGCCGCGCGCCGACGCGATTCCCGCGCGGTTACGGCCTCACGCTGGCGTGAGGCGCCGGCGCTCCTCCAGCTCCGCCCGCACGTCGTAGGCTCGATCCTCGGTGAGCGGATAGCCCGCCATCACCCAGAGGGCGATCCCGGACGCGAGGAACGGGATCCCGATGTCGGCGAGCCGGAGCAGGAGGAGTGTCCGGTCGGACTGCGCGCCCCCGAGCGCCACGTCGAAGCCGGTGGCGTTGAGGATGAGTCCCCCCGCCGCGAGGGCGACCGCCATCCCCACCTTCACCACCCACCAGAAGATCGAACCGAACATCCCCTCGCGCCGTTGGTGCGTCTGCAGTTCGTCGGTGTCCACGACATCGGCGATCATCGCCCCCATGAGGGTGAAGAGCCCACCGAGCCCGAAGGCGAGGAAGGGGGCGGGCACCAAGAGCAGCCAGGGACGTGCCGGGTCGTAACAGACCCACTTGAGCGCATACCCCACCATGGAGAGACCAGTGGAGACGAAGAACGCGCGCTGCTTCCCGACGCGCGTCGCCAGCCAGGTGATGAGCGCGATGACGCCGAAGGTTGAAATGGCCCCGAGCGTGCCCGCATAGCCCGTGTAGCGTGCCCCGAGCTCCTGATCCCCGCCGAACACGTAGTAGATGACCACGTACGACTGGAACGACGAGATCATGATGAACCCGTTGAAGACCAGGAAGGTCGCGATGCAGAGGCGACGGAACGGACCACTGCGGAGCGTCGCCCCGAACCCGCGCTGAAAGGCCACCGTCTGCGATCGCACCGCAGCCCAGCGCCCCGGCGAGGGGACCCCTGCCACCGCCGAGGGCGCGGACGCACGGATCGCTCGCTCGCTGAGCACGATCGCCGGGATCACTCCGACGACGATGGCCACGACCCCGATCCCGATGGCGAGTCCCCGCGCGCCCTCGATCGGCGTCGGGAACCACGCCCGGTTCGTCATGATCCAGAGGAACCAGGGCGAGACGATGTACGCCAACTGCGCGATGAAGTTCTGGACCCCCATGAGTCGGGTGCGCTCATGATAGTCGGGGGTGAGCTCATAGCCGAGCGCGACCCAAGGCGTCGCGAAGATCGTATAGCCGAGATAGAAGATCGTCGAGCCGAAGGTGAAATACCAGAAATACCAGAGCTCGCTCTTCCCCACCGGGAGGAACCAGAGCGCGACGAAGGAGAGCCCCGCGAAGATCGCGCCGATGAAGATGTAGGGGCGCCGCCGCCCCCAGCGGGACCGCGTCCCATCGGAGAGGAAGCCCATCAGCGGGTCGGTGAGGGCATCGGTGATCCGCGGGAGCGCGCTCGCGAGTCCCACCAGCGCGGGGTTCATCCCGAACCCGAGGTTGAGGATGATCAACATCCCGCCGATCGCCGCCGCGAGGGTGTTGTTCACGAATCCGCCGAGCCCGTACGCGATCTTGTGTCCGAAGGCGATGCGGTCCTCCGGGGGCGTGCGGTGCCGCGGCCGGGAAGGTTCACGGGAGCCAAGGCGACGATGCCACGCTGAGAGCGCGACACGAAAGGTCCCGGTCCGACGCATCGAGTCGTGCATCACTTCACCTCTTGGTAGACGCGGACCCAATCGACGAGCAAGGTCTGCGGAAAGCGGGTACTCGCGTCAGGGGCGCCGACGAACCCCCCACCGACGGCCAGATTGAGGATGATGAAAAACTCATGATCGAAGACCCACGCGCCCGGCTGGTCGCCCTTCGCGACCAGATGATAGAGCGTGTCGTCGACATAGAAGCGGATGTCCCGTGGGGTCCAGTCCACGCGGAACACATGGAAGTCGTCATCGAAGCGCCCGCCCGAGAGCGTGTACTTCCGCGTGAGCGCGGCCCCGCCGGAATACCCCGGGCCGTGCATCGATCCATGCACGACGCTCGGTTCCTGGCCGCGGTACTCCATGATGTCGATCTCCCCCGAGCGCGGCCATCCCACGGAGGGGAAGTTCGCGCCAAGCAACCAGAAGGCCGGCCAGAGCCCCCGCCCCGTCGGCATCTTGATCCGCGCTTCGAATCGCCCGTAGCGGAACTGCTGCCGGCCGAGCGTCTTCAGTCGAGCGGAGGTATAGCCCCGAGTGAGATAGGACTCCTGACGCGCGGTGATCGCGAGATGCCCCGCACCGTCGAGCGCCGAGTTGGTGCGCCGGTCCGTGTCGTACTCAAGCTGGGCATTCCCCCAGTCCGTGCCGATGTCGGGGACCCAGACGAGGGGATCGGGAGCCGCCCCAGCGGGCCCCTCGAACTCATCGGCCCAGACCAGGGCGTACTCAGGCTCGGTGACTCCGCCACAGGCCACGAGGGACAGGAGGAGACCGATGAACGCAGGACGGAGACGCATGGGGGGATGCGGGAGGGAGGGCGTCGGCTGAGCGGTGGGCTCAGCCCGTGGCCGACCGATCGAGGATGGGGCGGAGCCGCCGCGGATCGTGGAGCGCCGCGTCGAGGACGAGGGTTGCCGCGCCGATCGCGACGCCCAGGGCGCCCAGGGTGCTGGCGCGAATCTCGGTCGCCGCCGCCGCGGGGACGAAGGTGCGTCGGAGTGCCGTGGCCCGGAGCGGCGTGATGAGCCTCTCTCCCAGCCCCGCGATCCGACCCCCGAGGATCACGGCGGCCGGGTTCAGGAGATTGAGCATCCCGGCGATGGCGATGCCGAGATGCTCGGCGACCTCATGGATGACCTGCAACGCGAGAGGGTCGTCGGCGCGCGCGGCCTCCTCGAGGCGTGCGAGGGTGGGCTGGCCGTCCGCGAGGAGACTCTGCGGATAGACCGCGCGCAGTGCCACGATGCGCGCGGCGAGCGCCGGCCCCCCCCCGAAGGTGGTGAGACACCCCCGATTGCCGCAGTTGCAGGTCTCCCCGCGTGGATCGATGGCGATATGTCCGATCTCCCCGCCGACCCCGCTCGCCCCGCGATGGATCCGTCCATCGATCACGTGCCCTGCCCCGATCCCGGTCCCGAGCTTGATGTACGCGAAGTGGTCGAGTCCCTGTGCGGCCCCCCACCAGCGTTCGGCGAGGGCACCGAGGTTGGCATCATTGTCCACCTGGACGGGCACCCGCAGGTCCGCGCAGAGTGCGTCGAGGCCATGTCGCCCGTCCCACGCCGGCATCGCGATCGGGGAGAGGCGATCGGGGTGTCGGATATCGACGGGGCTCGGCACACCGATCCCGATCCCGATGAGCCGATCCCTCGTCCCCTCGCCGCCCTCGGCGAGGACGGCATCGATCAGCCGTCGGATGAGCCGACGCGTCCCCTCCGGATCCCCCTGGACGGCATACGGCTCCCGTGCGGACGCGAGGACCCGCGCCCGCAGGTCGGTGCAGACCACCGTGACGTGCGCCGCTCCCATATCCACGCCGACGATCGTCCGCGACGCGTCCTGGAACTCGAGCACGATCGGCCGACGGCCGCCACGCGAGACCCCCTCCCCCGCCTCGACGACGAGTCCCGTCCCAAGCAGGGTCTCGACGATCTCCGAGACGGTGGACCGGGAGAGATCGGCCCGACGCGCGATCTCCGCGCGGGAGATCCGCCGCTCCTCCCAGATCAGCCGGAGGACGGCGTCCGACAACGCGGGTGGGGGGGGCCCGG
>JBMTXT010000002.1:0-53038 GCA_049453775.1 Gemmatimonadaceae bacterium
CCGCCTTCCTGATGGCGACCTCGGCTGTCGGGCCGGGGTTCCTCACGCAGACCGCGGTCTTCACCGAGCGTCTCGGGGCGAGCTTCGGCTTCGCGATCCTCGCGAGCATCGTCATCGATCTCGTCGCGCAACTCACCATCTGGCGGGTGATTGCGGCGTCGGGGCAGCGCGCGGGACCGGTCGCCGATGGGGTGATCCCGGGGCTCGGCACCCTCCTCACCCTCCTCGTGGTCCTGGGGGGACTCGCCTTCAACGTGGGGAACGTCGCTGGAGCAGGCCTTGGGCTACAGGTCGTCGGTGGGATCCCCGTCGCCGTTGGCGCCGTGGTGAGTGCGGTCCTGGCGATCACCCTCTTCGTGGTGAAGGAGGCTGGGCGCGCCATGGACCGATTCAGCCTCGCGCTCGGCTTCGTGTTGATCGCGCTGACCCTCACCGTCGCGCTCGCCTCCGCGCCGCCGCTGGGTGAGGCCCTCGTGCGATCGGTCATCCCGGAGCGGATCGACCTGCTCTCGGTCGTCACCATCGTCGGCGGGACCGTCGGCGGCTACATCACGTTCGCCGGCGCCCATCGCCTGATCGATGCGGGGATCACCGGACCGGGGGCGATCCCCCAGGTGACGCGGTCGGCGACGACCGCCATCGGCGTCGCGAGCCTGATGCGGGTGATCCTCTTCCTCGCCGCCTTGGGGGTGGTGTACCAAGGAATCGCCCTCGACCCAGCGAATCCCCCCGCGAGTGTGTTCCGCGCAGCGACCGGCGAGCTCGGGTATCGGCTCTTCGGCATCGTGATGTGGAGCGCGGCGATCACCTCGGTCGTCGGGGCGGCGTACACCTCCGTCTCGTTCCTCCGGAGTCTTCACCCGGGACTGGACCGCCACTGGCCACGGCTCGTCATCGGGTTCATCGCGCTCTCCACGCTGGTCTTCGTCCTCATCGGACGACCGGTGAAGACCCTCCTCCTCGTCGGCGCGCTCAACGGGATGATCCTCCCCCTGGGGCTCGCGGCGATGCTGGCCGCCACCGCTCGACCGGCGATCATCGGGACGTATCGCCATCCGCGCCTGCTCACCGTCGCCGGCATCGTCGTGGCGGTCGGGATGGCCCTCGCCGGGGGGCATGTGCTCGTACGCGACCTCCCCGCCCTGCTCCGCTGAGCGCCGGCCCCTACGCCTCCGGCAGTCGACGCATCGGCGCCTGCAGCATGGTGCGCACCAGGGGCATCGATCGCAGGGCGACGAGGACCGCGGTCAACACGATGCTCATCAAGACGATCGCGTAGACCAGTGATTGGATCGTCGCGCCACCTGCGACCCCCGCCTCGAGCGGAAGGCCGGCAAGGACCGCCGCTGCCAGCCCCTTCGGGATCATCACCCCAACGATCGCCCCCTCCTCGCGGGTGCAGCCTCGCGGTGCGAGGAAGGGGGTGATGAGGAGCCGCCCCCCATAGAGCGCGAGCATCAGGACCAAGGCGACACCGACGATTCCGAGATCATCGAGTCGCATGGAGAGCCCCAGATAGACGAAAAAGAAGGTCTTGAGGAGGAAGACGATCTCTTTGTAGAAGTCGGACTCGGTTGGGGTGACCCCGGTGAGGGCGCGTCCGCCACGGAGGCGTGCGACCTGCAGGTGATGATGGTTCGCGAGGGTGATGCCGAAAGCGAGCACCGCGATCGCCCCGGCGAAGCCGAGAAGCTCTGCCGACCCGTACAGGATGAACGCTCCCGCAAGGGTGGTGAAGATCGTCGTGGGGAGCTGGCGGACCCGCTCCCAGATGAGGAGCCACCCGACCCCACCGGCGATCCCGATCAGCGCAGCGAAGATCAGCGCCGAGAGGGTCTGTCCGATCATCCGACCCACATCCACAGCCCCCTGCGTCGCCGCCTGCAGCACGGCGAAGGTCAGGACGATGCTGGTGACGTCAGTCAACGCGGACTCAAGAATCAGCAACGTCCCGGGGCCTTCGCGCAGGCGAAGACTCCGCACCATGGGGATCACCACCGCAGAGCTCGTCCCTGACGCGATCGTCCCGACGAGAAGGGCCGCGACCCATGACAGCCCGAGCAACAGGTGGGCGCCCACGCCGATGACCCCCACGGTGATCCCGGCGGTGACGAGGGTGATCTTGAGGGTGCTGCTCGCGGACCGACCGATCTGTGGGAGATCGAGGGTCGTCCCACTCTCGAAGAGGATCACGGCGAGCGCGATCGTCGTCAGCACCCGCCCCGAGGTCCCGAAGGCCTCAGGACCACTCCACCCCAGCACCGGCCCCACCACGATCCCAATAAGCATCAGCACGAGCACATCGGGGACGCGGGTGCGATCGAAGGTGATCGCGAGGAGATGCGCGAAGAAGTAGAGGAGCCCGAGCCCGAGGATTGTCGTCGCCATGGGGATCAGCCGAGCGGTCGATGGGCATCCGTCATCCCGCGGAGATGCACGGTCTGCGTCGGGAAGGCGAAGCTCGCGCCCGCCGCCTCGACCACCCGCATGATCCCCAGCAGGTACTGCTCACGGACCCGACGGAACTCGAACGGTGCCGACACGAGCACCCAGCAGACCACCTCGATGTCGATCGAGGAGGGGCCGAGGGCGGCCAGCCGCACATTGACGATCTCAGGCCAGGTCGTGGCCTGCGTACGTAACAGCGCCTCGATCCCGTCGCGAACCTGCTGGATGGTGTCGACTGACGTCCCATACTCCAAACCGACCACCGTCCGAAAGCGGAAGCGGTCACGCTCTCCGAAGTTCTCGGCGCGCATGTCGGCGAGGCGCCCATTCGGGATGCTGACCACGGTGCGCTCCGGCGTCCGGATGCGGGTGGACCGAAGCCCGATCGCCTCGATCTCCCCATCCACCCCATCGATATTCACCACATCCCCGACCCGAAAGGGCTGGTCGATCCCGATCGAGACCGACCCAAAGACATTCTCCAGCGTCTTCTGAGCCCCCAAGGCGATCGCGATCCCGCCGATCCCGAGCCCGGCGAGGATCGTCGCCACCGGGTAGCCGAAGGCGGCGGCGACGCTGAGTAGCGCCAGGATCACGAGGAGGACTCGCGCGATCCGCGCCGCGAGCGGGATGAGCGAGCGGAGGGCGGGACGGTGCGCGACAAACTGGCTCGTCGGGGCGCCCCGCTGGATGACCCCCACCACCCGCAAGAGCGCCCAGAAGAGGGCGACGACCATCGCCGCCTGATGCAGGTCGACCACCCGGCCCAGCGGGCCAGCAGCGAGGGTGACCCACCCGATCAAGACTCGGGAGGCGATCGCACTCACCATGAGGATGATCGGCCCGCGGACCTGCTCCACGAGCTGGTCGTCCCACGTCGCCTCGGTGGTGGCGACGAGCCGTCGTAGCACCCCTTGGAGGGGGCGGACCAGCACCGCACCGATCACCACGGCCGCGGGCACCAAGAGGGCGAGGGCCGCCCACTGCCACCAGGCGATCCCCAACGGCCCCATCCCCTGGAACGCCGCCGGGAGATGGTCACGAATCCAGATCATCGAGGCTTCACCCCGCTGCTGGACCGCGTCGAGCTGTGTCAGGAGAGAGAGGACCATACCCGCAACCTCGACCGCCTGGCCCCGGCACGCAACCCTTCGCCGTGGGTACCTTTCCTCCGACCTCTCCCGTCGAGCCCGACATGACCGCCCCCGCCCACGCCGCCGCCGCCCCCCACCTCGCCGATCCGGAGCACCATCCGTCGTTCACCCGCGGGGTCTTCCTCGGGGAGATCCGCGAGGACCTGGTCTTCCCCTTCCCCGAGCCTTCGACGGACGAAAAGGAATCGCTCGCCGCGATCCTCGATGCCTTCCGCACCTGGGCGGCGGATACGCTCGACAGTGCGCAAATCGACCACGACGGCCGCTTCCCCGATGCGGTGCGCCAGGGGATGGCCGAGCTCGGCCTCATGGGGCTCAACATCCCGGAGCAGTACGGGGGCTTCGGGGCGTCGGCGATGGTCTTCAATCGCGTCTTCGGGGAGATCGGCGCACACGATGCCGCGCTCGCCGTCTACTTCGGGGCCCATCAGAGCATCGGGATCAAGGGGATCATCCTCTTCGGCACCGAGGCGCAGAAGCAGCAGTGGCTCCCGCAGTGCGCGAGCGGGGAGTGCATCGGCGCCTTCTGCCTCACCGAGGCCGGCTCCGGCTCTGATGCGCAGGCGATGCGCACGACCGCGGTACCCAGCGCCGATGGCTCACACTACCTCCTCAATGGCGCGAAGATCTGGATCTCCAACGCGGGCTATGCCGGCGTCCTCACCGTCTTCGCGAAGGTCCCTGTCACCATCGACGGCGTGGTGAAGCAGCGCGTCACCGCCTTCATCGTCGACGCCCATGCGCCAGGTATCTCCCTCGGGAAGATCGAGGAGAAGATGGGGATCAAGGGGAGCGACACCCGTACGATCACCTTCGAGAACGTGCAGGTGCCCGCCGAGAACCTGCTCGGCGAGATCGGCGGTGGCTTCAAGATCGCCCTCGAGATCCTCAATTCCGGGCGCCTCGGCCTCTCGGCAGGCTCCACCCGCGGGACGCGCGAGATGATGCAGCTCGCGCTCGCCTATGCGAAGGAGCGCGAGCAGTTCGGGCGGTCGATCGGCTCCTTTGAGATGATCCAGCGGAAGTTCGCCGTCGCCGCCGCCGACTGCTATGCGATGGACTCGGCCTGGATGCTCTGCGCGGGGATGGTGGACCGCGGGGGCGTCGACTTCTCGCTCGAGACCGCCGCGTGTAAGATCTACGCCTCCGAACTCGCCTTCCGGACCGCGAGTGAGTCGATGCAGATCGCCGGCGGGATCGGGTACTCCAAGGAGTACCCCTACGAGCGCGCCCTCCGGGACTCGCGCATCAACATGATCTTCGAGGGGACCAATGAGGTCCTCCGCGCCCTCATCGCGTTGATGGGGCTACAGCAGCCCGGCGAGGAGCTCAAGGCGGTCGGGAAGGCGTTCAAGGATCCCCTGCACTCGCTCGGGGCGATCTCGAGCTACCTCACCGGCCGCGTGCGGCGCACCCTCGTGAAGCCACACTTCACCAAGGTGCATCCGACGCTCAAGGAGGAGGCCGAGCTCGTCGCGGACAACATCCACGCCCTCGCCCTCGCGGTCGAGAAGGCGCTCATCGAACATGGCAAGACGATCATCGAGCGGCAGTTCCTCCATGAGCGGATGGCGAACGCCGCGATCGACCTCTACCTCGCGACCGCGGTCCTCTCGCGCGTGACCGCGGTGCTCGAGCGCGTCGGGGAGAAGGAGGCGGCCGCCGACCTCGAGGTGGCACGCTTCTTCATCCCGATGGCGATGCGTCGGACCCGCCGCGCGATTCGCGCGCTCGAGCGCAACGCCGACGACGCCGCGCGGGCGATCGCGACCCGCGCCCTCGCGACCGGCGATCTCACGGTCCCCACCCCCACCGATACATGAGCGTCCTCTCGATGTCCGGCGTCGGGATCTCCTTCGGCGCCACCGATCTCCTGAAGGACATCACCTTCACCGTAGGGGATGGCGATCGCTGGGGGATCATCGGGCGGAACGGTGCCGGCAAGTCCTCGCTCTTCAAGGTCATCACCGGTGACCTCACCGCCACTGCGGGGAACGTCGCACGCAAACCGGGACTCCGACACGCCCTCCTCGACCAGCACCGGGCCTTCGAGGGCGCGACCACCGTCTGGCAGGCCGCCGCCGCCGCCTGGCGCGAGGTGATCGCCCTCGAGCAGTCGATCGCCGATCAGGCGATGCAGCTCGGCGAGATGGGAGAGAAGGTCACCGACGACTTCCTCGAGAAGTTCGGGCGAGACCAGGAGCGCTTCGCCGACCTCGGCGGCTACATCTACCACGCCCGCGTCGACGCGGTGCTCCAGGGCCTCGGCTTCGACGCCGAGGAATCCAAGACGCGCCTCGTCGCCTCGCTCTCGGGCGGGGAACGCGGCCGCGTCGGACTCGCGGCGCAGCTGATCGCGCCCGCGGACCTCCTGATGCTGGACGAGCCGACGAACCATCTCGACCTCGACACGACCACCTGGCTCCAGGACTGGCTCCGCGAGTGCGACGAGACCATCCTCGTCGTCTCGCACGACCGCGCCTTCCTCGACGCGATCTGCACGCACATCCTGCACATCGAGGGCCGAAGCGGGGAGTGGTACAAGGGGAATTACTCGCAGTTCGTGCCGCAGCGCGCCGAGCGGCGGCTCACGCGCGAGCGCGAGCTCCAGAAGCAGATCGCCTACGTGAAGAAGGAGGAGGAGTACATCCGCCGGAACCTCGCGGGGGTGAACTCCTTCCAGGCCAAGGGGAAGCGGAAGCGGCTCGAGCGTCTCCCCCGGCTCGCCCCCCCGCCCGGCGATCCGGCGGCGATGGCGCTCCGGTTCGAGCCGGCGGAACGGGGGGGCGATCAGGTGATCGCGATCAAGGATCTGCGCGTCGAAGTCCCCGATCGCACCCTCGTCGAGGACTTCACCGCCGTCATCCGCCGTAACGACTTCGTGGCGCTCGTCGGTCCAAACGGCGCAGGCAAGACCTCCTTTATTTCCACCATCCTCGGGGATCGCACGCCGGCGAGCGGCGAATCCAAGGTCGGCTCGTCGATCACCCCCGCATGGTTCCGACAGGACCTCGCCGATCTCCCGCTGCGCAAATCGTTGATGGACGCGATCCTCGATCAGCGCCCGCTCTGGAGCCGCGGCGCGGTGCAGAACCATCTCGGCGCCTTCGGCTTCAGTGGCGACGAGGTCTTCCGTGAGATCGGGACCCTCAGCGGTGGCGAGCGCGCACGTATGGCGATGGCGCTGATCACCCTCTCGCACGCCAACCTCCTCGTCCTCGACGAACCGACCAACCATCTCGACGTCGAGAACATCGAGGCGCTCGAGGATGCGTTGGACGAGTACGAGGGAACCGTCCTCCTCGTGAGCCATGACCGGGCCTTCCTGCGCGAGGTCGCGACGCGAGTCTGGTGGTTCGACGGGACGCGGCTCCGCGACTACGATGGCCCCTTCGTCGAATGGGAGGCCGATCGCGCGGCGCGGATCGCCGACGCCGCGAAGGCCGATGCGGCCGCCGCCGAGGCCAAGCGGACGGCGGAGAAGGCCAAGGCGAAGCGAAACGAGTCGACCCAAGACGACGCACAGGCGGCGCGGCGCGCGCAAAAGCGGGCCGCAGAGGACGCCGAGCGTGCCGTCCAGCGCCACGAGGCGCGCGTGGCGGAGCTCGAGGCACAACTCGCCGAGCCGGGGTTATATGACGGGAGTGCGGAGAAGGCCCGCGAGGCGGCCCACCTCGATCAGGCGCTGGCCAAGGAGCGGCGCGCCCTCGACGCCGCCATGGCCGCGTGGGCCGAGGCGACGGAGCTGACGACTACGCCGCCTCGGGCCTGATCGCGAGGAACCCGGCGAGCGCCTGCCGGAGCGCCATCCGCGCCGAGAGCTCGAGCTCATACTCGACGCTGATCGCGCTCAACTGTTCGGCCCCATGCTTCTTGAGACGCAGGGCGACGGCATCACTCTGCGCATGGCGCCGGCAGTACTCCCGCGCCGCCATCCAGAGGGCATTCGCCGCCCGCCACCACGCCTCGTCTCGCGCCCGGCCATCCGCGGCGACCATCTCATAGCGCGCCGTCGCCTTCACGAGGATCCCATCACAGAGGTCGACGACCTCGGCGACCCCCTCGAGTTCGAGATCATCGAGGCCATGCTTGAGCACGCGGGCCAACCGGTCATGCTGATGACAACTCTCGTGGGCGGCGCGGCAGAGGGCGTCGGCAGCATCGCGGACCGGATGATCCGACGGGGCGGGCGACCGAGGGGTGGCGATGGGGGGCATCGAGGGATCGGGGGTGAGGACGCTCAATCCTGTCGCGTGGGTGGGAGGCTCCGCAAGGTCGCCAGCGGAGCCGCGGCGATCAGCGCGGGCCTGGGTCCGCCGCGACGAAGGCGATGCGATCACCCGTCGGACTCAACGCGATCCGCGAGAGGCCGCGGATGCCCAGCGGGGCGAAGTCGGCGAGGAGGTCCCATTGGTCCCGCACACGGATCAAGAGGCGAGACCCCGCCGTGATGATCAGCTGCCCCGATGGCGTCCAGAGATGGTATTCCGCACCCGGCGGAAGGGGCGCGATCCGACGGACGGTGCGCGTGCGGACATCGACCTCGCTGATCCAGCTCGTATCGCGGGCGAGCTGCACGAAGGTGAAGGCGTCGCGGTCGGGGACGCGCACGAGGGCGCGCCCGATGTCTCGGGCGAGCGTGTCGACGCGGTCCGTCCGCGGGTCGGCGAGGACGAGCGCGTTCGGCGCCCCGAGGATGAAGGCACCGAGGGTGGCCGCGTTCACCCAGACGTGATAGCCGACCGGCCGGAGACCGGGGAGCATCACCGTCGGCGCGCTCCCGTCGAAGGGGAAGCGCCAGAGTCGCTGGGTGGAGTCCCGCTCGACACGGATCACGCTCATCGCGAGCCCATCGGGCGTGCGCGTGGCCGAGTACTCGCTCTCGGTCGTCCGTGTGAGGCGCTCGGTCGCATTGGTCGCGAGCGTCACGCGCCAGATGTCCGCCTGTGCGTCCTCGCGGATGCTCGTGAAGAGGAGTGCCCGTCCATCCGCGGTGAATGTGGGTTGGTTGTCGTACCCCACGCGATTGGTCACGTTCACCGGGCGCCCGATCGAGACGTGGGTCCCCACCTCGTGGAAGGCGGCGACATAGAGATCGCTCCCACCCTGGGCCACGAGGGGCGCGGTACCGCCGAGCAGGACCGCGAGCGCACGCATCATCGCACGACCCATCATCCGCCCACCACCACGCCACGGCACTCGCCGAATCCGATCCGCGCGCGCCCCGGCGCCGCGCACCACCCGCGCACGATCACCTCGTCTCCGTCGGCGAGGAAGGCCCGCGTCTCCCCATTCTAGAAGGGGACGGGCTCCGCGCCACGCCAGGTGAGTTCGAGCAAACAGCCGCGCGACGACTGCTCCGGCCCCGAGACCGTCCCGCTCGCGATCAGGTCCCCAGGGCGCAGGTTACACCCCCCACTCGCATGATGCGCGACCATCTGTCCAAGGGTCCAATACATTTGCGCGAAGCTCCCATGACTCAGACGCTCCGCCGGCGTGCCGGCCTCGCGCATCCGCGCGGTGCGGATCCAGACCTCGAGCGTGATGTCGAACCCACCCTGCGCCTGATCTCGCACATCGGTGAGATACGGCAGCGGCACGGGCTCATCCGCCATCCGCGCACGCGCCGGCACACGGTACGGCGCGAGCGCATCGAGCGTCACGAGCCATGGGGAGATCGTCGTCGCGAAGTTCTTCGCGAGGAAGGGCCCCAGCGGCTGGTACTCCCACGCCTGCACGTCGCGCGCCGACCAATCGTTCACCAACACGAGGCCCGCGAGATGGGCCTCGGCGTCCGCCAGCGTGATGGGGGTCCCCATCGCGTTCCCTGGCCCGATCACCGCGCCCACCTCGAGCTCGTAGTCGAGCCGAGCGGTGGGCGCGAAGGTCGGGGGGCCCTCCGGCTTCGCGCTGACCTGACCCATCGGCCGGTGCACCGGGGTCCCCGTGGGGACGATCGACGAAGCGCGCCCATGATACCCGATCGGCACATGGCGGTAGTTGGGCAGCAACGGATTGTCGGGCCGGAACATCGAGCCGACATTCGTCGCGTGATCGATGCTCGCGTAGAAGTCGGTGTAGTCCCCGACCTCCACCGGCAGCCGTAGGCGAAGGCCCGCCATCGGATGCAGGAGGCCGGGCAGACGCTGCGCCGCCCGCCCGGCCTCGGTATCGGCGCGAAGCATCCCCTGCACCCCAACACGCACCGCGGTGAGCGCCGGACGCCCGAGCGCCACCAGCGCGTTGAGGCTGTGCCCTTCGAGGGTCGCCGCGGCCTCGGCAGAGAGCCCCGCGAGCAGCCCGGCCTCACGCGCCGCGCACAGATCGACCACCTGATCGCCGATCGCGACCCCGAGTCCGACGGACCCGTCGGCGGTCTCGAACACCCCCAGCGGGAGGTTCTGGATCGGGAAGTCGGTGCCCATCGCCTGGGCCGACGACACCCACGAGGTCAGGGCGAGATCATGGGTGGGATCGCGCATCGTCACCGGCTCCCGGCAGTCATGAGGGACGTGAGTTCCTGCACCGGCTCCTCGAACGAGCAGGAACCGAACGATCCAGCGAAGGTCGCGCGGACGCGTGCCAGCGTCGGCGCATCGAGGGCATACGTCCGCCAGACGATCCGCGTCGGGTCGACGATGATCGCCTGCGCGTCGCGCTCCTCGAGCAACGGCGCCACCTCCTCCTCGGTGACGCCCACCCAGAGCAACGCCGCGGCGAGGAAGATGTTCAGGTAGCCGTACATCGTCCCGCGCGGCGCCTCCGCGTCGTAGGTCAGCGGATAGTCCCCCCGCAGCGGATGATGCAGCCCCGCCGTCGCCTTGAACGGCACCCCCGCGCGCCCGCAGGCCGCGAGGAATCGCACGACCTCCATCGGCGTCGGGAAGGCCTCAGGCGTCACCCCCCCGGTGCGGATCTTCGCGCGCAATCCGTAGGCGGCGAGCGCGGCGACGAGCGATGCGGGGTCCTCGTGCACCGGGAGCTCGACATAGACCGTCACCTCGGCCGCGAACGCATCGGCGAGCGCGGCGATCTCGTCGATCGACCCCGCCTTCGCCTCCACCGTCTCGATCCGCAGGCAGGCGCCGTAGGTGGCCGACCATTCGTGCACCGCCGGCGCCTCACTCGCCGAGGCGAGCACACTCAGCCGCCACGGCGCACGGGGGGTCGGCGCGCCGTGCGGCAACGCATCGACCGCTGCCGTGAACTCAGCGAGGCGGGCCACCGGCACGACGAAGCGCCCGAGCGTCGCGCGATCCGGACCGATCGCATAGCGCGCATAGGCCGCGACCGCGATCGGCATCGCGAGCGCGGCCGGCGGGAAGAGCCCGGCGTAATCGATCAGTCCGTCGAGCAGGACCGCGAGTGCGGTCCCCGGCCCCGCCGCTGGCCCCGACGCCGCGGTGGTCATCGCGGCGTCAGACGATCGACGCGACGTCGATTCCGCGCGTCGCCAAGATGCGCGCGACCGTCTCGCCGATCTTGTTGTTCGGCGTGCTCGCGCCCGCGGTGACTCCCACGCGCACCGGGCCCGCCATCGGGAACCACCCACTCGCCTCCGCCTCCTGGCCGTTCGCGAGTTCGCGGTAGCGGATCGTCCCCCGCGCCGGATCGATCCCGAGCGCATCCTCGATATGATAGGTGCGCACCTTCTCGGAGCAGAGCGCCGCGAGCGAGATCGTGTTGCTCGAGTTGTACCCCCCGATCACCACCATCAGATCGAGCGGCTCCGTCAGCAGGGCATTCACGGCGTCCTGCCGATCCTGCGTCGCGCTACAGATCGTATCGAAGGTCCGGAAGTTCTCGGCGCGGTACGCCTCGCCGCGGGCACGGGCCATCGCCTGCCCCACCGCCTCCCCGATGGCGAGCGACTCACGGGCCAGCATCGTCGTCTGATTCGCGACGCCGATCCGCTTCAGGTGGAGGTCGGGATCGAAGTGCGGACTCGCCGCATGCCGATACTTGGCAAGAAAGGCCTCACGTCCCCCCTCGAACCGCCCCTCGATGTACGCCATCACATCCTCGGCCTGCGCCATGTCGCGCACCACGAGGTAGGTGCCACCCGGGTACTTCTCCACCTGCGATGCCGTCGCGCGCGTCTCTTCGTGGTAGTACTTCCCGTGGATGAGCGCGGTGAAGCCGTCACGCGCATAGACCTCGACCCGCTTCCAGACGTTGAGGACCGAGCCGCAGGTGGTGTCCACCATGACGCAGCCCTTCTCCCGGAGCGTCTCGAAGTCATGGATCGTCACGCCGAAGGCCGGGAGGATCACCACATCCTCCGTGGCGACCTGGGTGTAATCGAATCCGGTCGCGCTCGGGGCGAGGAAGACGATCCCCATCTCCTTCAACTTCGCGTTCACATGCGGGTTGTGGATGATCTCCCCCGCGAGGAAGATCCGACGGTCAGGGAACTTGGCCCGCGTCTGATAGGCATACTCGACCGCCCGCTCCACCCCGTAACAGAACCCGAACTCCTTCGCGAGACGGATCGTGACGGGCCCCGCGACCAGCGTGTGGTCCCGCGCCAGCAGGAGATCGACTAACCGCCCATCGTAGTCGGCGGTCAGGGTCTGCTGGACCTCGGCCTTGAGCCCGAAGCCCTTCCGGAAGTAGGTCGATTCGTCAGCCATCTGTGAAAGATACTCCCCAGCCCCCCTCAGGCGGTCCGGAGGAGGAAGGGGGTCAGCGCCGTCTTCACGAAGTCGGGGAGGGGCTGTTTGGCGATCGTCTCCTTCTCCACGCAGACCACCGTCAGGGTGGCCGACGCCCGATGCACCAGGTCCCGGGCCCGGAACGCCTCGAAGCGGAGCGTCAGGGAGGTCGTCCCGATCTTGGCCACCCCGACCCGGATCTCCATCAGCTCGTCCATCTCCGCGGGTGAGTGGAACTCCACCTGGAACGCCTTCCGGGGGAGCTGGACCTTCCGCTCCACCCGCATCAGCTCATACGGGAGCCCCGCCCGGCGGAACAGCTCGTGCTCCGCCGCCTCGAAGAATCGGATGTAGGTCCCGTAGTAGATGATCCCCAGCGGGTCGCAGTCGCTCCAGCGGACGCGCTCCTGGACGGCGAAGGGAAAGTGGGTCACAGCGTTATTCGTCACGGACGGAGACCCCTGACGGTGATTGAGGGAATGACGGACAGCGGGGTATGATGAGGAATGGTAATCTGACCCTGGAGGGGTCCCTCCCCTCCCCCCACCGACCGGGAGCGCCCATGCTGCGAACCATCCTCGTCCCCCTCGACGGCTCGGCCCTCGCCGAACGCGCGATCCCCGTGGCCTGCGAGCTGGCCCGACGCACCGGGGGGGCCGTCCATCTGGTCCGCGCCCACGTCCCGATCGCCGTCGTCGGCGCGACGGCGGAGGGAGCGCTCTTCTCGCAGGAGATGCTCGCCGCCGATGAGGCGATCCGCCAGCGGGCGAAGGCGTATGTGACCGCGCTCGCCACCAAGGTCGCCGGCGAGTGGGGAATCCGCGTCACCCCGATCTCCGAGGACGGGAGCCCCGCTGGCCTGGTGACCGATCTCGCCGACCGGATCCTCGCCGACCTGATCGTGATGACCACCCACGGCGCGGGGGGCTTCGCCCCGGATTGGCTCGGCTCCGTGGCGGACGCCGTCATCCGGCATTCGCGGCGGCCCGTGCTCACCCTCCCGGCGAACGACGCGCACCCAGCGCAGCCCTTCGCCCCGAAGAAGATCCTCGTCACCCTCGACGGGAGCGAGCGGTCGGCAGCGATCCTCCCGATCGTCCGCGATCTCGCCGTCGCGATGGGGTCGGCGGTCGAGTTGGTACGCGTCGTCGCCCCGTATGTGCCCGGGGATGTCGTCACCCATCTCGCGGCGGACCGCCCCGATCCCTTCGGCGTCGACGCCGAGACGCTCACGGCCAAGACCTCGCTCGATGAGGTCGCCGGACAGCTCCGGGGGAGTGGGCTCACCGTCACGACGACGGTGCGCGTCGATCTCTCGCCGACGCGGAGCCTGCTGAACGAGGTGAAGGAGCAGAACCCCGACTGCATCGCGATCGCGACCCAGGGCCGCGGGCTCTCCCGCGTCTTCCTCGGATCGGTCGCCGACAAGCTCATCCGCTCGTCGGGGCGCCCTGTGCTCGTGCTCCGTCCGCCGACCGACTGATCCCCCGCGTGACTGAGCCCTCGCCGCGGCGCGGCGGGGGCTCAGCGCGCGTAGAGCGTGGGGGTCAGGAAGGGCGCGAGGGCGTAGGTGACCAGCACCTCGTACGCGGCCTGCCGATCGATCCGATCCGCAGTGAGGATCCCCACCGCCCCCTTCCCATGCTTCGTCCCCCGCGTGGCCGCGAAGGCGTCCATCGCATACCCGAGCTCCTCCCCCGCGCGGATGCGGGCGGCCACCCCCTCGGGAAGGGGCATCGCGAGCGAGCCACCGACCCCCTCGCGGCCATCGCGATGGACCACGACGCACCAGGCACAGGTGCGCATCCCCTCGGGGCCATCGACGATCCCCCCCTCGAGCCCGACGCCGAGATCGGCGTCAGCCGCCTCACGGGCGGCGCGGGCCCGCGTGCGCGCGCCGCGGATGGTCTCCTCATCACCGACCGGCTGATCGGGGACCCCACTCGCGACCACCACCGGCGCGATCGCGGTGGGATCGACGAGTGTGCCGAGCACGGCACGCACCGCCGCGAGCTTCACGGGATTCCCGGACCCTACCGCCACCTGTCGGATCTCAGTCAGCATCCGCCGAATCTATCGCCGCGCTAACTTCGGCCCCATGCCCCGCGCCACGCCTCCCCCCACCCCGCCCGGATTCACCCTCCTCGGCGGACGGCTCTGGCTCGATCTCGTGAACACCGACGATGTGCGCCAGGACGTCCGCGTCGACACGATCGGCGAGTTCGATCGCTTCGTGGCCTGGCTCCTCACCGCCGGCGTGATCGATGCCGACCGCGCCGAGGCGCTCCAGCGCCGGGCGATCGAGCAGCCCTCGGGCGCGGCCGCGGCGCTCGTCGAGGTGCGACGGCTGCGCGCCGCGCTTCGGGCGCTCGCGGAGAAGGGGAGTGGGCCGGACGGCGACGTGACGCGCGAGGCGACCCTGGCCGAACTGAACCGGATCCTGAGCCGCGCGGTCGGGACCCGCCGCATCGATCGGACCGAGGCCGGGCGCTACGTCCGCCGCTTCATCCCGGGAGGGGATGCCTTTGGTGGGCTGGTGATCCCGATCGTGGAGTCGGCGATGGACTCCTTCATCCGCGGCGAGTTCGATCGGATCCGCGCCTGCGCGGGGCGACGCTGCGGCCGCCACTTCGCCGATGACACCCGCTCTCGCACGCGCCGCTGGTGCGAGATGCGCGGGTGTGGGAACCGCGCTAAAGCGCGACGGCGGCGTCAGCGCCAGGCGTGAGGTAGCCCATCTCCTCCGCATAGTCGCGGAGCTGTCCCTGGAGGATCCGGCGCCCACGGAAGAGCCGCGACTTCACCGTCCCCTCGGGGACGCCGAGCACCCCGGCGATCTCCGCGTACTTGAGGCCGTGCAGATCGCTCATCACCACCGCGAGGCGGTACTCGTCGGGGAGCGCCTGGATCGCCCCGACGATCTCCTCATCGAGGAAGGAATCGTAGAACGCCCCCTCCGGGTCGGTCTCACCGACCGCCTCGAAGACCATACGACCATCCTCGTCCTCGAGCGGCTGCACCTCGCGCGCGTCGACGCGCCGCTTCCGGCTGACGAAGGCATGATAGAGGATCGTGAAGAGCCAGGCCCGGATGTTGGTGCCGAGGCGGTACTGCTCCCAGCGCTGGATGGCGCGGAGCATGGTATCCGAGACCAGGTCCTCCGCCTCATCGCGCGCACGGGTCAGCTTGAGTGCGAAGGCGTAGAGCGCATCCAGGTGCCGCATCGCCTCGGCGTCGAACCGCGACCGCCGCTGCGCCTCATCGAGGGAGACCATCCGCACCTCGACCCCGAGCGCGTCGGGCTCCATCGCCCTCGTCGTCATCTCCGATCGCTCCACCATCGGCTCCCTCACCTCGTCACCGAGCCCCGCACATGGGAGGTCACGAACCGCTTGAGGTCCGCCGCCACCCCGTGCATGAGGCTCACATCGCGCTTCATCCGCGCCATCGTCGTCGCCCCTTCGAGCGCCGCGACGATGAACCGCGCCAACCGGAAGGGATCGGTCCCCTCCTCGAGGCGATCGTCCGCCTGTGCGAGCAGGCCCGCGATCTCGTCGATCCATCCGCGGAAGACCCGGGCGATCCGCACCCGGAACCCCTCGTCCTGCTCCGCCATGTCGGAGGCGAGCGCGCCGAAGGGCGAGCCCCCCTTCATCCCACGCTCCACCTGCATCGCGACCACCGAATCGATGAAGACGAGGAGGCGCTCGATCGGATCGAGCGAGCTCTCGCGCAGGATCGCGAGCCCACGCTCGCCGAGCAGGTCGAACTGCCGCGCCAGCACCTCGTGCCCGAGCGCGTCCTTGGACTTGAAGTAGTGATAGAAGTGGCTCTTGCCACTGAGACCCGCGCGGGCGATGACGTCGTCCACCGACGTCTGCACGAAGCCCTTCTCGGCAATGAGTTCCGCCGCGGCATCGAGGATCTGGATTCTGCGCTGGGTCACCTTCGCAATATTGGACCGGTCGGTCCAAACCGCAAGGGCACATTGGACAAAATCCTCTAACGCTTTGCTTTACAAATGCTTAATAGCTGGACAAAACGTCAGGATCACCTGATTTCGGCGTCCGGAACCTCAGAAATCCGGTCGAAATAGTACCCGAAGTACAGCCTACCGACGCCGGCGCCCGCCCCGGCCTTTCGGACCCGGGGGTCCCCGGCGGGGACCACGCCCGTCCCCTCGTCCCCCACCCCCACCTGGCACCCGTCCGTCGCGCGCCCCGCGGCCCTCCCGCGCGCCACGCCCCCCGCGCGACGGGCGCTCCTCCTGCGACCAGGGCTGCCGCAACGCCTCCTGCACCTCGGCGAGTGAATCCCCGCGCACCGACCCCCGGGCGCCACGCGTCACCACGAAGCGCAGCGGACGATCGAGCAGGGGGAGCTCCTCTTCTACAAGCGTGCGCGCCACCTTCTCAGGCAGTTGCAGCCGGACGACGCCGCGTGCTCCCCCCTCGGGCGACTCCTCCACCTCGTAGTGCAGCGCGATCGTGCGATCGCGGATCTCCACCGCACCGGGCAACGCCATCCAGCGCGCCCGCTCCTCGCGCGAGACGAGGCGATCGGGATCGAAGCGCAGCGAGGCGGCACGAAACCCCTGCAGATCGTGCACCTCGGCGAGTTCCCCCTCGTACCACGCCGCGAGGTCCGCCTGCTGCAGGCGGGGCGTCGCCCCACCGGACCGGCGCCAGACCTCGCGCACCTCGTCGATCCCCTGCCGATTGCGCGGCACCGCCTGATGCCGCGCCTCCCCACGCGCGAGCGCCTCGGCGAGGACGCGCCGGATCTGTGGCGCGAGCGCTGGCGTGAAGTCGTCGAGGGGCTCCCGCTCCCGCTCGAGGGCGAAGCCGAAGTAGGTGAGCCCCCGCTCGAGGGCGAGGGGGCGCTCCCGCTTGCTCGGATCGTACGCGATGCGCGGGGCCTCGCGTGTCGCAGACCGGCGCACGAGGTCCATCGGGAGCTGCGTCCCCTCGATCGCGGCGCGCGGGATCCCGAACTTGTCGGCGAAATAGCGGAGCGTCCCCGCCACCGCTCCCCAACTCCCACAGACGCTCGTCTTGGAGACCCGGGCCTCGTCCCCCGTCACCGTCTCCTCATCGATCACGAGACTGAAGGGCATGATCCGCGCGAGGAGCTCGATGAAGCGCCGTTCGATCGCGGGGGTGGTGCGCGGCATCGTCGTGGGGAGCGGCAATCCGACCGACCGATAGATGCTCGCCATCGCGAGTGCCGCATCCTCGATCGCCTTCACCAGCACCCCGCGCCCCTCGGCCCAGCGATGGACGCTCTCATCGAAGAGCTGCCGCGGAAGTCCGTAGACCTCGCCGAGGTACCCGCAGGTCTCGAACGCCTCGGCGTAGGCGTTGTACGTGGTGAGGTGGTCCGAGCCGGCGACGATGAGTCCGTGCAGGTCTCGATCCTCGCGCGTCATCCGATGCAGCGACTCCACACTCGCCATCACCGCGACGTACGGCAGGAGCGTGTCATCACAATGCACGAGGAGCTCGGCCCAGGGACGGTCGACCGGCATCGCCTCCACCTTCTTCCCGTACTCGGTGAGGCGCCCCCCCTCGATGATCCCGCGGGACTCGAGGAACTGCACGGCATCGCGGTAGGAGCGCCGATCGAGCGGGACGGGGAGGTCGAGCGCATCCGCGGCCACGCCGAGCGCCGCGCAGGTGAGGGCGACGCGCTCGGAATCCCCCGCGAGCTGGAACTCCGGCGCCGTCGGCGTGAGATCTTGGAAGCGGATGTCACGATCGGAGAGGAGGAAGACGCGTCCCCCGGCGACCCGCCCATGCACGCGCCCCGCCATCTGCAGGATCTCGTTCGCCCCGAGATGGAGTCGCGTCAGCACGTTCCGCCCGCGCTCGACGAGGTTCGTGAAGCGGGTGTCGTCGATCACCACCGTATCGAGCCCGCGCACGTTGAGCGCGCTCTGCCCCGCCGCGGTCATCGCGAGGAGGAAGGGCTTCTCGACCTCCCCCTCGAGGAAGGGGCGGATCACGCGGATCGGCTCGCCCCCGTGATAGAACGCCACCCGCATCCTGGGGTAGCGTGCCCCGACATCGGCGGCGACCTCCTCCACCCCGGCGCGCGTCGGGAGGAAGACCCCGATCCCGCGCCGCTCCTTGATCGCCTGCTGGAGGAAGCGATCATCGAGGAAGGTGGTCGGCTTCTTCCGCTCGACCACCACCTTCGCCGCCTTCGTCGGGTCGTACGCGCTCGACTCGATCACCGCCGCCGCGTGCAGATAGCGCGCGTAGAAGGTCGGGTCGACCGTCGCCGAGAGCCAGATGAAGCGACAGCCGGTGCGCTTCCCGAGAGCAAGACAGAGCTCGAGCTCCGCCGAGGTCTGGTGGATCTCGTCGATGACGAGGGTGTCGTGCGGGCGGATATCGCCATCCTGGAACCAGCGGCGGGCGATCCCGGTGGTGACGATCACCACATTCCAGCTCGGCGTCTCGGGCGTGGCCTCGCGCTCGCGGTTCACCACCCCCACCCGAAGGTCGGAGGTGTCGAGCAGGGCATGCGCGATGGGGCGCACGGCAAGGGTCTTCCCGGTGCCGGTCCCGGCGACGATCCCGAAGCCGGGCCGGGGGCGCTCGGGGGCGACCGCGATCCGCTCGGCGAGCGCCGTCAGCTCAGGGCCGCGCGTGGACCAGAGGAGGGTCTCGATCTCGAGGCCGAATCCGAGCTCGATGGTCTCACAGGCGGCGCGGGTCGGCGCGATGATGATGAGACGCCCACGCGGGTCCCCCGACCGGACGAAGGCCTCGTGGTCGGGGGGGAGATAGGGGTCGCGGACCGCGCGGAGCGGTTCGCCCGAGGGGGTTACGAGCGGTCCTCGCGCGGCTTCCGCTCACTCGGAGCCGCCGGACGTCTGGTCTCTGGATTCACGGGACTCGCGGCCGGCGCGGGCCCCGATGAGGAGGCCGGCGCACGCGGGGGGCTCGCGACCGGACGGCTCTCCTTGGCGCGATGCTCACGCGCCTTCCGCTCGAATCGCTCCCCCGCCTCGTCCCGCTCGGAGGGACCATAGAGGATCGTCCCGTTGGCCGGCTTCTGCCGGAGGGCGGTCGCGCAGTCGGTCGGCGCCGGCTGCTGGGAGGCCGGCACCCCATCGATCCAGATGCGGCACCGCCCAGCGGGCGGGAGCATCGAGACGGGGACACTGGCCGACGCCGCGGCCGTCGGCGTCGCCGCCGTCGCGGGGACGGCGACGGAGACCGGGCGGACCTGGGCCTCCACGACGGAGGCGGTCCCGAACAGCAGGAGCGAGAGGAGCGGTGGTCGCACGGAATCAGACGGAAGGGGACAAGGAATCTTACCCAAGAGACGACCCAGGGTTCACGGGGTCAGTCCCCGAAGCTGATCCCGCAGGCCCGCGCGGTCAGGACCGCGTCATGGCTCGGATCCACCCGTTTGGGGGTCGCAATCGCCTCGCGGATCGGGACCGTGACGATATGTGGGCTCTGGAGCGCCACCATCTGACCCCACTTCCCATCGGCCACCGCCTGGACCGCCGCCGCCCCGAACCGGGTCGCGAGGAAGCGATCGTACCCCGTCGGCATCCCCCCGCGCTGCAGATGCCCGAGCACCAGCGCGCGACACTCCTTTCCCGTCCGCTGCTGGATCGACTTCGCCAGCTGATGCGCGATCCCGCCGATCCGCGGCGCCTGCCCTGGCATCGACTCGCCGATCAGCGAGGTCGCCCCCTGTTCGTCCGTCGCGCCCTCGGCGACGACGACGATCGCGAACTTCCGCCCGCGGCGATCCCGCTCCAGGATCGCCTCGCAGACCCGCTCGAGCCGCCAGGGGATCTCCGGGATGAGGATCACATCGGCCGAGCCCGAGAGTCCCGCATGGAGGGCGATGAACCCCGCCTCGCGCCCCATCACCTCGAGCACGAGCACCCGATCGTGACTCTCCGCCGTGGTCTGCAACTTGTCGATCGCCTCGATCGCCGTCTGCACCGCGGTATCGAAGCCGAAGGTCGTGATCGTTCCCGCCACGTCGTTGTCGATCGTCTTCGGTACCCCGACGATCCGCATCCCCTGATCGACCAACCGCTGCGCGATGGCGAGCGACCCATCCCCGCCGATCGAGATCATCGCGTCGATCCCGAGTCGCCGCGCGTTGGCGATCAACTCCTCGGAGCGATCGATCTGCTCCCAACGCCCATCCGGACGCTGCACCGGGAAGTCGAAGGGGTTCCCGCGGTTCGTCGTCCGCAGGATGGTCCCCCCCTGATGCCCGATCCCGCGGACCGACTCCGCGGTGAGGGGAACGATCTCGTCCTCACCGAGCAGGCCGAAGTACCCGCGTTTGACCCCGAGCACGCTCCAGCCGCGGGAGAGCGCGGAGAGCGTGGCGGCGCGGATGACGGCGTTCAGACCGGGGGCGTCACCGCCGCCGGTGGAGAGGGCGATTCGCATCAGGGGACAGGGATCAGAGGTGAAGAATCAGAGCGCCGACGCGATCAATCGCAGGATCTCGCCGGGATGGGCGTGGCGACCAAGCCGTTTCTTGGAGAAGAGGAGGGTGTCATCGAATGTGACCTCGAAGACCCCGCCGCCGGAGGGGATCATCCCCACCTCGGCGTCAGGCCACCGGTCCCGCAGCGCGGCCGCCAGACCGACGGCCCGTGGTTCGTAGTTTCAGACGGTGCAGTATTCGATCGTGATGACCATGGGTGTCGTGGGCGTGTGAGTGGTCAGGGGGTATACGGGACGCCGGCGAGGTTCGCGAGCGCCCGGAGGGTGGTGTCCTGTCGCGCGACCACGCCGCGCAACGAGTCAAGGGAGAACTGCAACTCCGTCGTGCGATTCCCCAGCTCCTCGAGCGTGGACTGCAGGTCGAGGGTCTGCTGCATCGCATCGAGCTGGGCCTTCGGGTCCTGATAGCACCCACTCCCCGTGAGCACGAGGACGACCCACAGAGCGTAGATCCGAGAACGCGGCATGATTCGGTACCGGGTGGCAGGGGATCGGTGCGAGCTTCTGGGAGAATCTACCGAACGTCGGGAGATGCGTCCTCTCCCTCGTACCCCGCGGCGCGGCGTCACGCTCCTCGAGCTCGTCGTGACGAGCGCCCTGATCGGCCTCCTGGCGTCCGCCGCCCTCCCGAGGGGGGCACGCCTCCTCGATCATCTGCGGGTCCGGCAGGCGGCGCATGAGGTCTGGGCGGCACTCGCGCTGGGGCGGAGCGCGGCGATCCACCGGGCCGCCTACACACGGGTCATCATCGACGAGCCCCGGGGGACCCTGCACCTCCGCCACGCCGCCGACACCCTCCGCCGATGGCCGATCGGCCCGGCGCATGGGGTCACCCTCCGCGCTTCGCGCGACACCCTGACCTTCGCTCCCACCGGCCTCGGGTATGGGGCGAGCAACACGACCATCGTCGTCTCCCGAGGGGCGCGCGCCGACACCCTCGTGGTGAGTCGGCTCGGGCGGGTGCGGGCGAGTTGGCAGTGAGGCAGCGGGCGCACCGGACGCACGACGCGAGCGTGGGGCGCCCCACCCCCCAAGGCCTCAGGTCCCGAAGTCGAACCCCGACACCGAGATCCGCGGGATCTCCTGACCGATCACCCGCTCCACCGTGCGCACCATCCCGATCTCGTCGGCGCACATGAAGGTGAAGGCGTCCCCTTCCTTCGCGGCACGGCCCGTGCGCCCGATCCGGTGCACATAGTCCTCGGCCTGCTGCGGGACGTCGTAGTTGATCACATGCGTGATCCCCGAGATGTCGAGTCCGCGCTGCGCGATGTCGGTCGCGACGAGGATCTTGGTCGTCCCGGCCTTGAACCGGGCGAGCGCCTGTTCGCGCTGTCCCTGCGACTTGTCGGCATGGAGTGCATCGGCGGTGTACCCCGCCTCCGCCAGATGCTGCACCACCCGATCGGCGCCATGCTTGGTCCGGGTGAAGACGAGCACCGAATCCTCGGCGTCGAGCGACTGCACGAGGTGCACCAGGAGGTCGGTCTTCTTGTGCTTCGGCACCGGATAGACGTAGTGCCGGACCGTCGCCGCCGCCTGCGAACGCCGCCCGACCTGTACCACCTGTGGCTTGCGCAGATACTTCCGCGCGAGCGCCTCGACCTCGGGAGGCATGGTCGCCGAGAAGAGGAGGGTCTGCCGATAGGGGTGGATCTGCGCGACGATCTTGTTGATCTGCGGCGCGAACCCCATGTCGAGCATCCGATCGGCCTCGTCGAGGACCAACACCTCGAGGTCGTCGAAGATCACATGCTGCTTCTCGAGATGATCGATCAGACGTCCCGGCGTCGCCACGATCACGTCGACGCCGGCGCGCAGGGCCGCGGTCTGCGGCTCGTAGCCGACCCCGCCGTAGATCGAGATCACATCGAGTCCGGTCCCCTCCCCGTACTTCTGGAAGCTCGCCTCGACTTGCTGGCAGAGCTCACGCGTGGGGGTGAGGATCAACGCCCGGGTCCGCTTGGGTCCCCCGAGCAACCGCTCGATGATCGGGATGGTGAAGGCCGCGGTCTTCCCGGTCCCGGTCTGCGCGAGCCCCATGAGGTCGCGTCCCTTGAGCGCGAGCGGGACCGCCTGCGCCTGGATCGGGGTGGGGCGCGCGTAGCCGGCGCGCGCGAGCGAGGCGAGCATCGGCGCGCTCAGCCCCAGGTCCGCGAAGGTGATCTCTGATGTGCTCGCCTCGGCTTGGGCGAGGGTCAATCCGGCGCTCATCCCTTAGATCAACTCCACCGGACGTCCAGAGCAGCGGGCGATGAGCCCGATGCGGAAGGTCACATCGGTCCACCGCTCCTCCCCGCCCTGCACCTGCTCGAGCGGGAACATCGGCCAGACATACGGATTCGCGGTCTTGGGGAGCGCCGTCCCCTTGTTATGCGGATGCCAGATGCCGCGCCGATCGCAATCGTCGACGAAGCGCTCGTACATCTTGGTCCAGGTCTCATTGCGCCGGAGGAACCCCAGCCGAGCCATGAGCTCGAGCCAGGCGAGCGCCGCCGGGATGTCGGCCTCCACCGCATTGCGGTGCGGGAGATGATCCCCGAGGACCACGTTCGGCACGGAGACGAGCTGCGTGCCAACGAGCTGCACCGGCTCCTGCCGCGGGAGGGGGCGACTGAGATAGGCGTACAGGAGCTCCATCGCCTCGTGATACTCCCCCTGGAAGAGGGGCATGTGCGCGATGAGATGGAGCGCATGGAAGGTCGGCGGCGCCGCCTCGGGGTGCAGCACCTGCTTGTTCCCGACGCGGATCCACGGCTTCTCCGCGAGCGGGGAGCGCAGGAACTCCGCGATCCGCTCGATGGTGCGACGCGCGAGACCGCGCAGGCGGGGATCCCCCTCGAACCCGGCGCCGGCGAGGGCGGCACCCGCCGCCTCTCGCACCGTGCGGCGATGGGCGAGGATCAACTCCTCCTCGACCTTCGCCTTACTGGGGGAGAGCTCGAAGAGATTGGCGCGATCGGTATCCTCCTGCAGGAGCCGGAAGAGGACACGCCGGGTGTGGACGAGCGGGGGAGCATCCTTGTCCCACCCATATTCGGTGAGCCGGCGGAAGGCCGGGACCGTCCCGACCCCCTCGAAGTGCGAGGCCCGAACCGATGGGGTCGTGAGGATCGAGTGATTCCAGACCCCATGGATATCGGCCTGGAGGGCGAGCTCGATGGCGGGACGATAGCTATACGGAAGGTCGGTCCACCCCGCCGCCATCTTGCCGCCGAGCCCAGATACCTCGTTAATGGCGCGATACTGAATCGGTGGTGCTGCATTTCTGAGCAGCCAATCGAGCGGGAAATCCACCGCCGGCGGAGGGGGCGGGGGGGGCGTGAAGACCGAAACCGGGGGAACCACCGGTGGGAGGACGTCAGGTTCTATTTCCATAAAGCCATGAAATACAAGGAGATGACACCGCAGAAGGCCCCGGGCAAACTAGGGCGCTGATAAGGATACACCACATCGACCTTTTCGCTAGACTTTTCGGCTTCTGTTCGTGGAAAAAGTCGCCGATTATCGTCACCAGAGCCGTCCCAGGATATCCAATCTCTTCTTCTAGGCGCCGGAAACCTGACCCCTGCCCCCTGCAACCTGCCACCGGATCCCTGCCTCCATGCCATTTCGGCGCCTTCCCTAGCGCCCACCGCCACCCTGTCGTAATTCCACACGGAACGGACCTTGCACCCGGGGGTCTACATGGAAAACAACCTTCCCGTTCCGACCAGCAGCCCCATCGTGAGCACGCGCCAGACCCTCCCGGTCCTCCCCCTGCGAGGCACCGTGATCTTCCCCGGCCTCACCGCCCCCATCGCGGCGGGCCGGCCCGGGACTCTGCGCGCCATCGAGGCCGCCCTCAAAGGGGACCGCCTCGTCTTCGCCGTCGCCCAGCGCGACAACACCGAGGAGCCCGACCCCGACATCCTCTACTCGATGGGCGTGATCGCCCGCATCGGGCAGGTGCAGCGGGGCCTGGGCGGCGTCCAGCTCCTCCTCCAGGGAGAGCAGCGTGCCACCTCCCTCCAGTACAACACCACCGAGGGCTACCTCTCGGCGGTCATCGTCCCCGTCGAGGAGCTCGCCCCCGTCGAGGAGAAGGATCCCGCCTTCGTCGCCCTCCATAAGGAGATCCGCGAGCGCGCCGCCGAACTCGGCGAGCGGCGCGGCCTCCCCGAGGAGGTCGTGCATCAGGTCCTCGACTCCGTCACCGAGCCCGGGCGCTTCTCCGACCTCGTCGCCGGCTACATCGAGCTCCCCGTCCCCGAGAAGCAGGGCCTCCTCGAGACCCTCTCCATCGAGGACCGCCTTCGGAAGGTCCTCGTCCACGTGCAGCGACAGATCTCCCTCCTCGAAGCGCAGGAGGAGATCAAGACACAGGTCCAGGAGGAGCTCGGCGAGCGGCAGCGCGAGATGTTCCTCCGTGAGCAGATGAAGGCGATCCAGAAGGAGCTCGGCGATGACGACTCCTCCAAGGAGATCGAGGAGCTCCGCGCCAAGCTCGAGGCGCTCGATCTCCCGAAGCAGGCCCGCACCGAGGTCGAGCGCGAGCTCGGTCGCTTGGAGCGCGCCGGTCGCGAGTCCATGGAGGCACAGGTCATCCGCACCTATCTGGAGTGGATCGCCGAGCTGCCATGGAACACCGTCTCCGACGACCAGCTCGACCTGAACCGCGCGAGCACGCAACTCGACGAGGATCACTACGGCCTCAGCGACGTGAAGGACCGGGTGCTCGAGTTCCTCGCCGTGCGGCAGCTCCGTGCGGCGCAGGCCGCGGCCACCGAGTCGACGGATGACGCCGAGACCAAGTCGAAGAAGGCGCGCGCGATGGCGAAGGGGCCGATCCTCCTCTTCACCGGCCCGCCGGGCGTCGGCAAGACCTCGATCGCGAAGTCGATCGCCCAGTCGCTCGGGCGCGAGTACGTGCGCGTCGCCTTGGGTGGCGCGCGCGACGAGGCCGATATCCGTGGCCACCGCCGCACCTATGTGGGGGCGATGCCGGGGCGCATCATCCAAGGGATGAAGCAGGCGGGGACCAAGAACCCCATCTTCCTCCTCGACGAGGTGGACAAGCTCGGGCAGTCGTTCCAGGGCGACCCCTCGAGCGCCCTCCTCGAGGTGCTCGACCCCGCCCAGAACGATTCCTTCACCGATCACTACCTCGGGGTCCCCTTCGACCTCTCTGAGGTGCTCTTCATCGCGACGGCGAACTACGTGCAGAACATCCCGGGACCCCTCCTCGACCGCATGGAGATCGTGGAGTTCGCGGGGTACACGGAGCGCGAGAAGCAGGAGATCGCCAAGAAGTACCTGATCCCGCGCCAACTCGAGGAGAATGGCCTCGGCGACAAGGCGGTCGTCTTCAGCGATGAGGCCGTCGCCTCGCTCGTGAGCCAGTACACCCGTGAGAGCGGCGTGCGGCAGCTCGAGCGTGAGGTCGGCAAGGTCGCGCGGAAGGTCGCGCGCCGCATCGCCACCAAGGAAGGGACCGATCCCACGACCGACGGCGTGATCTCCGCCGATGAGGTGCGCGAACTCCTCGGCCGGCCGAAGGTGCACCCCGAGAAGGCGAACCTCGCCCACGAGGTGGGGATCGCGACCGGGATGTACTACACCCCGATGGGGGGCGACATCATGTTCGTCGAGGCCTCGGTGCGCTCGATCGCCGCGCCCTCGAGCGCGGGCGAGGGCGGCGCCCCCGTCTCGCTGATCCTCACGGGCCAGCTCGGGGATGTGATGAAGGAGTCGGCGCGCGCCGCCTTCACCTACGTCACCAAGAACGCTGAGCAGCTCGGGATCCCACGCACGCGTTTGGGCGCGGTGGAGACGCACATCCATGTGCCGGCCGGTGCGATCCCCAAGGATGGACCGTCGGCGGGAGTGGCGATCTCGACCGCGTTGGCGAGCGAGCTCTCCGGCCGCCCGGTCCGCAAGGACCTCGCGATGACCGGCGAGGTCACCCTCCGCGGGCGGGTCCTCCCGATCGGCGGGGTGAAGGAGAAGGTGCTCGGGGCGCTCCGCGCCGGAATCACCGACATCATCCTCCCCAAGGCGAACGAGGCCGATGTGGAGGATGTCCCCGAGGAGGCCCGCGGGAAGCTGCGGTTCCACTTCGTGGAATCGCTCCAGGAGGTCCTGGCGATCGCCCTCCTCCCGGAGCCGGGCCGGACCACCGGGGAACCGCTGGCGGTCGTGGCGTAGTATCATCGAGGGGGATCGCGCCGGAGCCGGCGGGGTCCCCGCCCCTCTTCCCGGAGTCTCATCCGTGCGTCGTTCGTTCGTCGCCCTCTCGGCCCTCGGCCTCAGCGTCTCGCTCGGCTCCGCCGCGCTGCACGCGCAGACCGACCGCGTCACCATCCAGGTCACCGATGTGAAGGGGAATGCGATCCCCTTCGCCTTCGTGCAGATCACGAAGGGGGTGAGCCGCATCGCCGACGATTCGGGGCGAGCGGTCTTCTCGGTCAAGAACGCCGACTCCCTGAACCTTCAGGTGCGGCGGATCGGCTTCGATCCCTTCTCGGGGTGGGCCAAGCGACGGAACGAGAGCGGGGCGTTCGTGGTGGATCTGATCCCGCTCCCGCGAACCCTGGATCCCGTGACGATCGCCGGGCGGCGCGACACCCCGCTCGCGCGCACGGGGTTCTACGATCGCGTCGAGCGGATCCAGCGGGGCGCCTACTCCGCCCGCATGATCACCCCCGAGGAGCTGGAGCTGCGCAATCCGATCCGTGTCTCGCAGGTGCTCGCAGGAGAGAGCTTGGTCAAGGTGACCCCATACAACGGCAAGGCGGTCCTGATGGGGCGCGGGATTTCCTGTGCGATGACCATCCTCCTCGATGGCCAGCGGCTCAGCGGGACGTACGAGGAGGCGGTTGGGAACCCCAATCCTCCCCCGATGTCCTCGCTCGGGTCGATCGATGAGATCATCAATGCGCAGTCGATCGCGGCGATCGAGGTGTATGGCAGCGCCGCCGCCGTGCCGGCCGAGCTCCAGCGCGTGGCCGGCAGCCGACTCGCCCAAGGGTGCGGACTCGTCGCGATCTGGACGGGATCGCGCCGCTAGCGAGAGCGGACCGGACTCGTCCGCCCGAGGTCGTCCACCACGAAGCGTGGTGCCAATGGTGGGCCGAGGATGGTGAGTGCCTCGGCGGGCGTCCATACCGCCGCCGATGCGCCAGACGTGAGGGCGGCCGGAGGGGCGGGTACGGTATAGGGCTCCGCTGACGTCAGACTCACGATGTAACCGAGGTCGGCGAGCGCCTGCAGCGTCATCTTCGAGAGCGGGTTGTTGGTCTGGAGATAGCCCGTCATGAGTTCGCCCTGGAAGACGCTCTCCTTCCAATGGGAATCGATCGTCCCCGCCCCGCAGGTCAGCGCGGGATCGAGGTTCAGGCAGTTCTCCGCGGGGACCGCGCCCCCCGGACAGGCCGTGGAGCCCCCGTGATCGTTCACGCAGGCCGACGCCGCGAGGGGCCCGGTGACGCGCACCGTGGCGAGCCCACTGTCCGCGAGGATCCCCTTGCGTCGCCACAGGGTCCCGATGCCGACCACATGCAGCATCTCATGGAGCACGACGGCATTCAACCGCCCTTTGTTCGCGAGGTCGGTCAGATCGGCGCTGTCGAAGCGCATGATCCCCAGCACGGTGAGCCCACCGGTCACCCGCGTGAGGCAGGGGCCGGCGGACCCGAGCGTCTTCCCCACCCCGTCGATCGCCTCGACCTTGGCGTAGATCACGAGATCGTCGACGATCTCATCGAGCGCCGCGGTCCCCGTCATGGAGGCGCTGCACTTGGTGAGGTCGAAGGGGGCCTCCTTCGATCCGACCTTCGCCGCTTGGAGATCGTTGAGGATGATCTGGTCGATGCGTGCGGCCGCCGCGTCGAACGCCGCGGCCACCGCCCCCGTGGGCTTCGACCCCACCCAGCGCAGCTCGATGTCGAACGTGGTCTCGTTCGCTGGCGCGGGCGACGTCGCATCCTGACACGCGCCCAAGAGGAGGAGCGCGCCCAGGCGCATGAGGGGGCGGAGGCGCCGCACGCTCACGGCTTCCGCTTCTTGATCGGGATGGGGCGTCCCGCGGAATCGAGCGCATAGCTCGGGCCGAAGGCGGAGTCGTACCCGATGACCGTGCCCCCCTTCGCGGCACTCGTGGGTGAGGAAGGCGCCGCACCCGCGGCGGGGGCCCCCGCGGTGGTATCGGATGCTGGCATCCCATCGGGGACGACATCCCCAGGGGCGGCCTGGATGGTCGGGGTGTCGGTCTCTCCCGCGGGCGGCGGCACCTCCGACTTCGTGCCGCAGGCGAGCGAGAGGATGAAGAGCGCCCCAAAGGCGAGTCGTGTGGATGCGGTCATCGAGGAAGTATGCCTGGCGCTGAGGTCCGAGGGGAGGTGGTGAGATGTCGAGGCAGGGACCTTCTGGCACCCTGTCGGCACCGACGCCCGCCTCGCATCTTCCTCCCATGACGGACCCCCGACAGCCGAGACGGTTCCCTCGCCCGCCCATGTGGGTGACGCGCTCAGTGCTCACCCTCGCCGTCGCCGCCTGCGGCGAGGGATCCCCCGCCGGCACCGTCGCGGTGGATGGGAGCTTCTCGCGCATCGTCAACGACGTCCTCACCCCGTCCTGTGCGACGGGAGGATGCCATGTCGGGGGATCGGGTGAGGTCACGTTGACCGGCGCGGGCGCATACGACGCGCTCGTGAACGCGACGCCGACCCATCCCGGCGCCCGACTCGCCGGACTCAAGCGGGTCGTGCCCGGACGCCCGGACAGCTCCCTCCTCTACCTCCGCGTCCTCGCGCCGACCCATCCCCTTCCGATCGACCTCGGCCCGGTGATGCCCGAGGGACGCACCCCACTCTCCGCTGGCCAGGTGGAGTACATCCTCCAGTGGATCGCCGCGGGCGCGCCACGTCGGGGGGAGGTGGCCGATCTCGCCCTCCTCACCGACAAGACCGCGCAGGCGCAGGCCCCCTTCCAACCGTTGGCCGCCCCGGCGGCCGGCGAGGGGATCCAACTCCGGGTCGAACCCTTCACCGTCGCCAAGGACTTCGAGCGGGAGCTCTTCGTCCATCGGCGGGCGGCGACGACGGCCGATCTCTACGTGCGGCGCATCCACTTCCGCATGCGGCCCAACAGCCATCACTTCGTCCTCTACACCCTCAACCCGACGATCCCGAGCTTCCTGATCCCCGCCTACGACGCCGTGCGCGACATCCGTAATCCCGATGGCTCGATGAACACGGCGAACATGCTGACGATGGGGTATCACGTCTTCTTCGGTGGGTCGATGCAGTCGGAGTTCGCGTACGATCTCCCGCCGGGGGTCGCCCTCAAGATCCCGGCCGGCACGGGACTCGACCTCAACGTGCACTACGCGAACCACACCGACGCCCCGATCAGCGGTGAGGCGGTGGTGAATCTCCATACGATGCCGCTCGCCCAGGTGACGAAGGTGGCCCGGACCCTCAACTGGTCCAACCAGTCGATCACCCTGCCCGCGGGACAACGCACGACGATCGAGCGGACCTTCACCGTGCCCGACTCGACGACGATCATCGCGCTCACCTCCCACACCCATCGGCTCGGGGAGCGGTTCGTGATCAAGGTCGTCGGCGGGGCGCGCGACGGCGAGGTGGTGTACGAGAACACCGATTGGGAGCACCCCGCCTTCCTGCTCCTCCCGCAGCCGGTGCGACTCGGGCCCGGACAGGGCCTCAAGTCGATCGTCACCTACAACAACACCACCGCCACCACCGTCCGCTTCGGGCTCCAGAGCACCGACGAGATGGGGATCATCTTCGGCTACGCGTACTGAACGCGCGGTGGGGCGCTACCGCACCACCGGGACAGGATAGGCCGACCGCAACGCGGTCAGATACTCGCTGAAGAGGGCGCGGGTCGTCGTGAACTCCTCGCGGACCTTGGCCCGGAACCCCGCATCGGTGGCGAAGTCGTGGAGCAGGGCGGCCATCGCCATGGCATCGAGGCGGAACCCGGTGTGGCCGATCTCGGTGAGCGCGTCGGCCTCCATCTCGTAGGTGTGGAAGCCCCCGCTCGACGTGTAGGCGCTGAACCCCACCCCTGGGAGGTCGCGAGAGACGCTCCCGGTCTCCTCCCACCCCTGCGGCTTCTGCGGGATCGTCTGGACCCGCGTCGCCCCGTACCGCCGGAGATAGGCGAAGGCCACCTCGTTCAGGGCGCCGACCGAGATCCCGTCCCGCATGCTGCCGTAGGGCTCGATGCGCACCTGCGTCCCCGTCGCGAGGGCCGCGGCACGGGCCGCATCATCGACCATCTGCCGCACCTGGGCGAGATAGACCTCATCCGGGTACCGGATGTAGAAGTCGGCCACCGCTCGGTCCGGGACGACGTTGGGCGCCTTGCCTCCCTCGGTGATGATGCCTTGGATCCGGGCCTCCGGTCGGATGTTCTTGCGGATCCCATCGACGTTCGTGAAGAACCGGACCACGGCGGAGAGCGCGTCGCGCCCCTCCCACGGCATCATCTGATGGGCAGGGGCCCCGCTGAAGACGTACTTCACCCCATCGATATTCAAGCAACAGGAGCCGAATCCCGGTGCGGGGCGCTGCGTGTCCGTGCTCGAATGCGATCGGACCGCGATGTCGAGCCCCGCGAACACACCGCGCTCGTGCATCAACGTCTTCGAGGGCGGAGGCATCATCTCCTCCGCCGGCGTGCCGACCACCGTCACCGTCCCCGGCGTGCCCGTCTGCGTGAGGAACTCCGCCACCGCGACCGCGGCCGCGAGCCCGATCGGCCCTTGCGCGCTATGCTGATCGCCGTGGTAATCACGGACCGTCCCACGCAGCGCGTCGTATTCGACGATGACGCCGAGATGCGGCCCCGGGGTCCCTCGGCGATACGTGGCCCGGAAGGCGGTGGGGAGCCCCGCCACCCCCACGGTCACCTCGAAATCGTGCGCGCGCAGCCAACCGACGAGCCGCTCGACCGCCCGCTGTTCTTGGAATCCGATCTCCGGATCGCGCGTGATCGTATCGGACATCGCTTGGAGCTCGGCGACCCAGAGCTCACGTGCCCGCTCGACCACGGCGTCACGCGTGGCGCTCCGGGCGGTGGTCAGCCGACGGGCGAGCCCCGCCGCGTCGATCCGGGTCTGCAGCGCCTCGAGCCGAGCGAGGACCTCGGCGGCGGCGGTGCGTTGCGTGGGGGTCTCCTGCGCGGCGGCCGACCCGAACGCGAGGAGCAGGAGCGGAAGGAAGAGGACGCGCATCGGGAGAAGGTACCGCTCGGATGCGGCCCCGACAGGGCTCCCCACACCCTCAGAAGCCGAGCAGCGCCCCGACGCGGAGGAGTCGCCGCGCATCGACCCGAAGCGGTGCGGGCTCGGTGCCCGGCACGAAGTGCTCCACCACACGGCGGTCGGCGGGCGTGTCGGGCTCCGCAAGCTTCCCAGTGGCCCGATCGAGTTCTGCGGTGATCACCGTGGACGGCGGCTCCCAGGCATCGGGGGTGAGCCCGCCCCATCGGGCGAGCATCTGACCGAAGATGGGGGCGGCCAACGTGCCCCCCGCAGCCGACGGCGTGATGGTCTTCGGGTGATCGAACCCGATCCAGACCCCCGCCACGAGATGCGGTACCATCCCGATGAACCAGACATCGGTGTTGGCATCGGTCGTCCCCGTCTTCCCGGCGACCGGGATCGTGGCGGGGATGGCGCGGCGCACCGCCGTCCCCGTCCCCGACTCCACCACCCCGCGCATGAGGTCACGTGCGACCCAGGCCACGGCACTATCCATGGCGGGGGCGTTCATCACCACCGGCTCACTGTGGATCTGACGCCCCGAGGGATCGTCGACGCGCAGGACGATCCGCGGCTCCACCGAGGCGCCGAGGTTCGCGAAGGCGGTGAAGGAGGCGATGAGATCGATCGGCCGGACCGCGGAGGCGCCGAGCGCGCTCGAGGGGAACTTGGCGATCGGCGCGTCGATCCCCATCCGCTGCGCGAGCGCGATGATGGAGTCGGCGCCAAGCTGCTCCCAGAGACGGACCGCGACCGGGTTCCGCGATTGTGCGAGGGCCTCACGCAGCGTCAGGTCGCCGAGGAAGGTGCCGTCGGCGTTCTGCGGGGCGTAGGTCGTGCGATCGTACCGCACCGTGATCGGGGCATCGGAGACGATCGCCGTCGGCGGGACCGAGTCCATCAGGGCCCGCGCATAGATGATCGGCTTGAACGAGGAGCCTGGCTGTCGCGTGGCGTTCACCGCGCGGTTGAACTGGGAGGTCTGGTAGTCGCGTCCCCCGAGGAGGGCACGCACATCCCCCGTCGCGGACTCCATCGCGACCACCGCCCCTTGGAGATAGTCGGTCGATCCCTTCGGGCGATCGGCGAAGGTCGTATGACGATACCCACGCTGCGTCTCGACCGTGCGGAGGCCATCCCGCAGGGCCACGACGGCCCCGCGCTGCAACGCGGGGTCGAGGGAGGTGGTGATGCGATAGCCCCCATTCCCCACCGGGATGTTCGCGCGCTCGAGGCGCACCCGCACCACGTCGAGGAAGTAGCGGACCTGGAGGTCGGTCGTGAGGTCCGGGGCGGTGCGGATCGGCTCCGCACGCGCCGCGCGATACTGCGCGGCCGTGAGATACCCCTGGTCCCGCATCAGCGCGAGCACGGTGTTGCGGCGGTCGCGATTGCGCTCGGGATGGGTCATGGGGTCATAGAGCGCGGGCCCCTTGGGCATCGCCGCGAGCGAGGCCGCCTCCGCGATCGTGAGCCGCGCCGCCGACTTGCCGAAGTAGTACCGCGCCGCCGACTCGATGCCGTAGTACTGCCGGCCGAAGTGGATCTGGTTGAGATAGGCCTCGAGGATCTGGGCCTTGGAGTAGCGCTGTTCCATCGCACGCGCGGCCGCCTGTTCCCGGAGCTTCCGTCCCAGACTGCGGTCGGTGCGATCGATGAGCGTGGGATGCATGTTCCCCACGAGCTGCTGGGTGATGGTGCTCGCCCCGCGGGAGGCGCCAAGGAGGTTGTCCTTCACGGCGGCGGCGATCCCCACCACGTCGACCCCGTCGTGCTGGTAGAAGCGACGATCCTCGACGGCGATAAAGGCCTGCGCCACATAGGGGGGGAGGCTCGCGAGCGGGACACTGGTCCGCCACTCCCGCCCGATCTCCCCGATCAACGTCCCCTCCCGGGCATAGACCTGGGAGGACTGTGGCGGCCGGACGATCCGCCACGCCTCCCCGATCGCCACGGGCTGGGTGGCCGGCGGGGCGGGCGATGGGACACCCTGCGCATGACCGAGACCGGCCGCGGCGGGGAGGAGGGCGAGGAGGAGACGCAGACGCATGGACCCTCAATTGTACACCCCGTTCCCTCTGGGGAGCCGGGGGGGCACCTTTAAGGGATGCTGACGATGGCGATCGCCCAGTGCCGGCCACGAAAGGGGGACCTCGCGGGGAACCTCGACCGGGTGGGGGCCCTCCTCGCCCAGGCGGTCGCCCTCGAGCCCCGTCCCTCAGTCCTCGTGCTCCCCGAGACCGTCCTCTCCGGCTACTTCCTCGAGGGTGGGGTCCGGGAGGTCGCGCTCACCGCGGAGGCGCTGCGCACGGCGATCGAATCGCGCTATCGCGCCGCCGTCCCGAGCGGCACCCCGATCGACCTCGTCCTCGGCTTCTACGAGACGCTCGACGGCACCCTGCACAACAGCGCCGCCTACCTCTCGCTCCGCGGCGATGCACCGGCCGCGCTGGTGCATGTGCATCGCAAGAACTTCCTCCCCACCTACGCCCTCTTCGATGAGGAGCGGTTCGTGGAGCGGGGCTATGGCGTCCACGCCTTCGACACCCCATGGGGACGCGCCGCGATGCTCGTCTGCGAGGATGCCTGGCACTCCCTCACGGGGACGATCGCCGCGCTCGATGGCGCGCAGATGGTCTTCGTCCTCGCGGCGGCGCCCGCGCGCGGGACAGCCCCGCGCGAGGACACCGTCCCCGGCCCCGCGAGCGTCGCGCGCTGGGAGCGCCTGAGCCGCGACATCGCGGAGGAGCATGGCGTCTTCTGCTGCGTGGCGAACCTCGTGGGGAGCGAGGGAGGGAAGATGTTCCAGGGGGGCTCGCATCTCGCGGGCCCGCGCGGCGATGTGCGGGTGCGCGCCCCGGTCTTCGAGGAGGCGCTCGTCACCGCGACGATCGACCTCGCCGACCTCGGGCGCGTGCGTGCGGAGATGCCGCTCCTCTCCGATCTGCGGACGGCGCTGCCCTTCCTGCGACCAGAGCTCGACCGGGTGGTCGGGGGGTCGACGCCGACGCCACCGCCGGCGATCGCCACACGCCCTGCGGGACCCGCCACGACGCACGAGGCGGGGGCCTCTGCCCCGATCGCGCAGCCGGCCCTCGGCAGCGTCCCACCGCTCCCGGTCATCACGGCCGCAGCTGCCAGCCGCGGGGCCCCGCCCCCGCTCACGATCGACGCACCGCTGGTGGAGCGCTGGCTCGTCACCTTCCTCCGTGACGAGTTCCAGCGCCGCGGCTTCACCGAGGCCGTCGTCGGACTCTCGGGCGGCGTGGACTCCGCCGTGGTGGCCGCGCTCGCCGCGCGCGCCCTGGGACCGGAGCATGTGCATGCGATCCGCATGCCGTACCGCACCTCGAGCCCCGATTCGCTCGCGCATGCCCAGCTCGTGATCGATCAGCTCGGCCTCCAGTCTCGCACCATGGAGATCACCGGCGCCGTCGACGCCTATCTTGCGCAAGAGCCCGACGCCGACGCCGCGCGCCGCGGGAACATCATGGCGCGGATGCGGATGATCACCCTCTTCGATCTCTCGGCGAAGCATCGTGCCCTCCCCTTGGGCACCGGGAACAAGACCGAGCGTCTCCTTGGCTACTTCACCTGGCATGCCGACGATTCGCCGCCGGTGAATCCGATCGGCGATCTCTTCAAGACGCAGGTCTGGGCCCTCGCGCGGCACCTCGGCGTGCCGCAGGCGATCATCGAGAAGCCCGCGAGCGCCGATCTCATCGAAGGGCAGACCGACGAAGGGGACTTCGGCGTCAGCTACGGGGTCGCCGACGAGATCCTCAACTGGGTGCTCCATGGGTGGAGCGCGGCGGAGCTCGTCGCGCGGGGCGTCGACGCCGAGGCGATCCGCCTCGTGACCCGGCGACTCGACTCCACGCATTGGAAGCGGCGCCTCCCCACCGTCGCGATGGTGAGTGGGGCCGCGATCGGCGAGAGCTATCTCCGCCCGGTCGATTACTGATGCCGCGCACGCCGCGGGGCGAGAGCTCGGCGCCGGTGATCCGCTATGGCGTTCACCCCACGCCCTACGGCGAGGGGCTCATCGCCACCACCGGGCATGGGATCTGTCGGCTCACCTTCGTCCAGGGGGGGCGGCGCGCGACCTTGGCGCGTATCAAGGCGGAGTTCCCCGAGGCGACCTTCGTCGAGGATACGGCGCGGACCACGGCACTGATGAAGCAGGCCTTCGACCACCGGCGGAGCGGCGCGCTCGCCCTCGATCTGAAGGGGACCGCCTTCCAGCGCCGGGTCTGGAGTGAACTCCTGCAGATCCCGCGCGGGGCGACCACCACCTACGGCGGCCTCGCCGCACGCATCGGGGCGCCGAGCGCCTCACGCGCGGTCGGCAGCGCGGTGGGAGCGAACCCCGTCTGCTTCGTGGTGCCCTGTCACCGCGTGGTGCGCGGCGACGGGACCCTCGGCGGCTACGCCTGGGGTCCCGAGAGGAAGGCCGCGATGCTCGCTGACGAGCTCGGCGTCACGCCGCCTGCGCGTAGGCGAGGCTGACCGCGCGCCGTGCGCCGCGCTTCAGCTGCCGGTGCACCGCCCGCGCGAAGCGCATGAAGTTCTGCCCCGCGAGGGGATAGCGTGCGAAGAATTCGTGCGGCAGCTGGGCGCCCTTGAGCTGATTGCAGGGCTGACAGGCCGCGACGAGGTTCCCCGGGTGATGCGTCCCGCCCCGGGAGAGCGGGATCACATGATCGAGGGTGGCGTGCTCCAGTCCCAGTCCGGTCCCACAGTAGACGCATCGACGTCCACAATCCCGAAAGGTCGCGCGCTTGACCTGACGCTTGAGCTGCTGGTGCTCCACGCGGCGTGCGTGACGGGATAGCCCGCGGGGGGAACGGGCGAGCGTGACATGGTGGAGGTGCCGACCGGACATCGAACCTCGCCTGAAATGGCGACACCCCGCGACGGGACGAAGGGCCCGGGCGGGGTGTCAGCGGTGGAGGTGGGGAGGCGGCCGATCATGGTCGCATCGAGCGACCAGAGCCACTGCGGCTGGAGCGACGGTCCGTAGGTACCGGTCACAGGCCTCCCGTGGGGTGGGTCGTGGCTCCAGGCCACGACGTCCTGCAGGTATGACGCCCCTATAAGTGCAGCGTCACGTGAAAGGGCGCAAGACTACCCAACCCCCGTCTCGCGATGGGCCGTCACGATGCTAAGTTCTAAGGTCTCCGGACCGCCCCTTCATCCCTCGAGGCCGGTCTCGCCTGTCCCGTCAGCCGGTATCCCCCGATGGCCACCTCCGCCAAGGCCCGTCGCTCGACCCTCGGCCTCTCCAAGGATCAGCTCCTCGCCGCCTATCGTACCATGCTCCTGTCGCGCCGGGTGGACGACAAGGAGATCCAGCTCAAGCGGCAGAATAAGATCTTCTTCCAGATCTCCGGCGCGGGCCACGAGGCGGTGCTCGTCGCCGCCGGGATGGTCTTCAAGCCCGGGCACGACTGGTTCTACACCTACTATCGGGACCGCGCCCTCTGCCTCCAGCTCGGGATGACCGCGGCCGAGATGCTCTACTCCGCCGTCGGGGCAGCGATCGATCCCAACTCCGGCGGGCGGCAGATGCCCTCGCACTGGGGCCATAAGCCGACCAACATCGTCTCCGCCTCCTCCCCCACCGGGACGCAGTTCCTGCAGGCCGTGGGCTCCGCCGAGGCGGTGGTGCGCGCCAAGGCGCTGGGGATCGAGGAGGGCTTCCAGGGGGATGAGGTCGTCTTCGTCTCCACCGGCGACGGCACGACCTCCGAGGGTGAGTTCTGGGAGTCGCTCAATACCGCGGCGAACCTCAAGCTCCCCGTCGTCTATCTCGTGGAGGACAACGGCTACGCCATCTCCGTCCCGGTCGAGGTGAACACCGCCGGCGGGTCGATCTCCAAGCTCGTGAGCGGGTTCCCGAACTTCTTCATTCAAGAAGTCGATGGCTGTGACCTCCTCGCCTCCTACGAGGTGTTGCAGAAGGCGGTCGCCTACGCGCGCGAGCGGAAGGGGCCCGCGCTGGTGCACGCCAAGGTGATCCGTCCCTACTCGCACTCCCTCTCCGACGACGAGGTGATGTACCGCCCCGACGCCGAGCGCGACGCCGATGCCGCGCGCGACCCGATCACGCAGTTCCCCAAGTGGCTCGTGGACGAGGGCCATGCGACCGCCGCCGAGATCGAAGCGATCCAGGCGTCCGTGGACGCCGAGGTCCTGGCCGCGACGGATGACGCGCTAGCGCAGCCGCAGCCCGCACCGGAAACCGCGAGCTTCGCCGTCTATTCCCCGGATGTCGATCCCACGAGCGAGCAGTTCGACACCGAGGACGACCCGCAGTTCACCGGGGAGCCCACGACGATGGTCGATCTCCTCAATGCCTGCATGAAGGACGAGATGCGGCGGGACGGACGGATCGTCGTCTTCGGTGAGGATGTCGCCGATGTCTCACGCGAGCAGTACCTCGGCAAGGTCAAGGGGAAGGGCGGCGTCTTCAAGGTGACCTGGGGCCTCCAGAAGGAGTTCGGCGGGACGCGTGTCTACAACTCGCCGCTCGCCGAGGCGAATATCATCGGCCGTGCGATCGGGATGGCGCTGCGGGGGTTCAAGCCGGTGGTCGAGATCCAGTTCTTCGACTACATCTGGCCCGCCTACATGCAGCTGCGCGACGAGCTCGCGACGATGCGCTGGCGCTCGAACAACCTCTTCGCGGCGCCGGTCGTCGTGCGCACCACCTATGGGGGCTACATCCGCGGGGCGATCTATCACTCGCAGACCGGGGCCTCCCTCTTCACGCACTGCCCGGGGCTCCGCGTCGTCTGCCCGAGCACCGCGCTCGACGCCAATGGGCTCCTGCGCACCGCGATCCGCTCGGAGGATCCCGTGATCTTCCTCGAGCACAAGCATCTCTATCGGCAGACCTACAACAAGGCCGCCTATCCCGGACCGAACTTCATGATCCCCTTCGGCAAGGCGAAGATCGTGAAGGAAGGGTCGGATGTGACGGTGGTGACCTACGGCGCGACGGTCCAGCGCGCGCTCGTGGCCGCGAAGCAGATCGAGGAGGCGCGCGGACTCTCGGTCGAGGTGATCGACCTGCGCACCCTCTCGCCGTGGGATCAGGAGACGGTCTACGCCTCGGCCAAGAAGACGGGACGCGTGATCGTCGCGTACGAGGATGCGATCTCGTGGGGCTACGGTGCCGAGATCGCGGCGCGCATCGCCGACGACTGTTTCGCCTGGCTCGATGCGCCGGTCAAGCGCGTGGCGAGCATGGATACCTTCGTGGGATACGCGCCGAGCTTGGAGGATGAGATCCTCCCGCAGGTGGCGGACTTTGTGCAGGCCTACGAGGAGGTGGCGGGGTACTAGCCTCGCCACGGCGGCGACTAGTCTGTCGCCGCGGAAAGATCCGCGAGCCGTTGGAGCGCCGAGGGCGCCGTCAGGTCGATGACGGCGCCCTTCGCATCGATGACCCGCAGGGTCGTGCCATACTGCTTGCGGAGCGCCGCGCTGGCGCCCGTGGTCCGCACCATGGTCCCCTCGAGGACCGCGGCATCCCCCCAGGGCCGACGCGGATCACCGGTGGCGATCCGCGCATTCACGATCAGAAGCGAGCCCATCAGCGTCACGACGCGCCGGCGCGCTGGCGCTCAGCCCCGCCGCTCCAATGCATCGCGCACGTCGAGGAGGACCTCGAGATACAACTGCTCGCGCCGATACGCGAAGTCGAGCGAGACCTTCTGGGCGGCATCGTCCGACTCGGCGGCGCGCTGGAAGGCCTCGCGGTAGAGCTCTTCGAGGTTCGACAGGATGCGCTCACGGGAACGGGACATCGAGATCTTCTCCAAAGCGGCAAGGGTCAGGCGCGGCGGATCGAAGTCGTCCGGCGCGGGCCTCGAGGACGTCGCGGCCTTGGCCGGCGCCTCGAGGAGGAACTTCTTGGCGGCACCGAAGAGCTCACGGCGCCCATCGAAGGAGGACGGCAACAGGTCAGCTCACTGCCAGATGACGGGCTGCCCTGCGGCGTACCACCCGTCGACGAACGGCGCCGCCATCGCCTCGATGCGGGAGCGCTTGATCTTCATCGTCGGGGTCAGGGTCTCCGATTCGATCGACCAGGGCTCGGCCGCCACGACGAACATCTGGAGTCGCTCGTATTCCGCCACATGACGATTGACGACCGCGAGCCACGCCGTGAGGGTCCGCTCAAGCTCGGCCCGGACCGCCGGATCCCGCATCGTCGGGCGGAGGTGCTCGGCGAGCACCACGATCGCGTAGGCCGCCGGCTGGCCCACCCCCGTCACGCATGACAGCTCGATCGCCTCATGCTCGTTGATGAAGTTCTCGATCGGCGCCGGCGCCACATACTTGCCCTTGGCCGTCTTGAAGAGCTCCTTCACGCGCCCCGTGATCCGGAGGAGCCCATCGGGGCGGCGCTCCCCGCGGTCGCCGGTCCGGAAGAACCCATCCGCCGTGAACGACGCGGCGGTGAGTTCGGGGAGCTTGTAGTAGCCGACCATGCACCCGGGCGACTTGATGAGCACCTCCCCCTCCTCGCTGATCCGCACCGCGACGTCGGCATAGGGCACACCGACGTACCCGGGGAGTTTATGCGTCTCGGTGGAGAGGTGGCTGTAGGCGAAGTCCTCGCTCATCGCATACCCCTCGAGGAGGTTGAGTCCGAGCCGACGATACCAGGCGATGAGGTCGGCCGGGATCGGCGCCGAGCCCGAGCCCGCGAGCCGTACCTGGTCGAGCCCCAACCCGGTGAGGACCTTCTTCCCGACCAGCGTCTTGAGGAGGGGGATGCGGAGGAGCCGGTCGAGCTTCTGCGCCGGCATCTTCGCGAAGACCCCCTGCTGGAACTTCAGCCAGAGGCGGGGCACCGAGATGAAGATCGTCGGCCGCGCGCGCTGGATATCGGCGACGAAGGTGTCGAGCGACTCGGCGAAGAAGATGTGGCCGCCCGCCACGAAGGAGGCGCACTCGATGTACGCCCGCTCGAAGACGTGCGCGAGCGGGAGGTAGGAGAGGGCGCGATCCTCGGGAGAGAACTTCACGCCGCGGACGATCCCCTCCGCGGCCGCGGTGATATGCCCGAAGTCGTGCATCACCCCCTTCGGCGTACCGGTCGACCCACTGGTATAGAGGAGGAGGGCCAGGTCCTCGGCGGCCCGGGCAGGGTGCCCGCCCAGGGGGGGGACCGTCGCGATGACCTGGTCCCAGGCCGACCCGATCCTCTGTGGGGCCAGGGGGAAGCTGATCTGGTGGAGCCGGTCCGGGATCCCTTGGAGCTGTGCCTCCCACCCCGCATCGAGCTTCCCGATGAAGATCGCCTTCGCCTCACTGTGCTCCAGGATGTAGGCGATGGTGTCGGCCTTCTCCGTGGGGAAGATCGCGACGGTGGTGAACCCCCCCATCCAGATAGCCAGCTCCGCCATGAAGAAGTGGGCGCAGTTCTTGGAGAGCATCGCCACCCGGTCGCCGGGCTGGAGGCCGAGGCCTTGGAGGTGCGCTGCCATCCGTCGCGCCTCGTCGACGACCTGGCGCCAGGTGTAGTCGATGACCTTCCCGCCCCCCACCGGCTGGGTCAGGTAGACGCGGTCGGCCTGTGCCGATTCCTTCGCGTAGACGTAATCGAGGATGAGCTGCTTCGGGGCCATGGTGGGACCTCGGGTGGGGGATTGGGCAGAGTATAGGGCGTGGTCGGGCTCGAGGGGAAGCGGGAGGGGCTGGGAGCTAGAGGCTGAAGGCTGAAGGCTCAAAGCTGAAAGCTGGACGGAGATAGGTCTCTACTTCTCCCTCCGGCCGGACGCCTTAAGCCTTCAGCCTTCAGCCTTCAGCCTCCAGCCTTGATCACCGTTCCGTGGCACATCACTTGCCCCAACTGGGTATGATGTCCTGAGTCGCCCCGCCAAAGTGGCGGGTGCACCCTGCCCTTTTCGTCGGAGTCTGTGATGAACAACCTGAAGGTCTTCTTGCTCATGGCCGGCCTCACGGCGCTCTTCGCGTCGGTCGGCGGTGCGCTCGGGGGTCAGTCGGGGATGGTGATGGCGCTGGTCCTCGCGGCCGGCATGAACGTCTTCATGTACTGGAACTCGGCCTCGATGGTCCTGCGGTCGTACCGCGCGCAGATCATCGACCGCGCGCAGGCCCCGGAGCTCTATGACATGGTCGACCGGCTGCGCCAGCGCGCCGGTCTCCCGATGCCGACCGTGGCCGTGGCGCCGCACGAACAGCCCAACGCCTTCGCGACCGGGCGGAATCCCGAGCACGCGGTGGTCTGCGTGACCGAGGGGCTCATGCGCCTCGTGGACCGCGAGGAGCTCGAGGGGGTCATCGCACACGAGCTCGCGCACATCAAGAACCGCGACATGCTCCTCCAGACGATCACCGCGACCTTCGCCGGGGCGATCTCCACCCTCGCGAACATCGCGCAGTGGGGGCTGATGTTCGGCGGCGGCCGCTCCAACGATGACGAGCGGGGGCACCCGGCCGCGGCGCTGGTCGGGATCATCGTCGCCCCGATGGCGGCGATGCTGATCCAGTTCGCGATCAGCCGCCAGCGCGAGTACAAGGCCGATGCGGTGGGGGCGGAGATCGCGGGCCGTCCGCACGGACTCGCGAACGCCCTGCGGAAGCTCGACGCGTATTCCAAGCGGATCCCGATGCAGGTCTCGCCCGCCGTCGCCCCGCTCGCGATGGTCAATCCGCTCGCCGGCGTCCGTGGGGGGCTCTCGTCCCTCTTCTCGACGCACCCCGCGACCGAAGAGCGCGTCGCGCGCCTCCTGGGGCGCTGAGCGCCCCCAGCCTCAGAGGCGGTGGAAGACCGCCTCGCTCACCTCGCGTCCGTCCCGCAGGTGCTCCACGACGATCCGCTCGAGGAGCACCGGCGTGACGTGGGCATACCAGACCCCCTCGGGATAGACCACGACGATCGGGCCCCCGGCGCAGACGCCGAGGCAGGGGACCTCGCTACGCTTCACGCGCGACGGGCCGAAGAGGAGTCCCTCGCGATGCAAGAGCCGCGCGAGTTGGGCGTAGAGGGCACGGCCCGCCCGATCGCTCGAGCAGTACCCCCCGGTACAGACGACGATGTGCCGCCGGTACGGATCCATCACCGGCGGCCGTTCCTCCGGTCGCATCAGGCGGCGGGGTCCTTCGGCTTCTTGTGATCCCCCGCATGGGCCGGACGATACCGGTGCGCCTCGACCGGGGTCCCACCGATCAGGTGCTCGGTGCCGATGGTCTCGGCGGCGGCGCGATCGACGCCGGCATACCAGACGTTCTCCGGATAGACGACCACCATGGGGCCGTACCCGCACTGCCCCATGCATCCGGACTGATTGATGCGGATCTCCTGCGCGAGGCCGGCGTCCTTGATCGCCCCCTTCAGGTAGTCGAAGGTCGCGGCAGCGTCCTGTGAGCCACAGGTCTTGCCACCGGTGCAGACGAAGACATGCTTCTTATACTGAGACATCGGGGATCAGGGGTCAGGTGGGAGGGGTCAGGCGGTAGGGACTACATTAATCAGATGCCGACTCCGGATGACTTCTTCGCGATCGACATGCGAGTGGGAACGGTCCTCGAGGCCGCCCCGTTCCCTGAGGCGCGGAAGCCGGCGATCCAGCTTACCATCGACTTCGGCCCGGAGCTGGGCGTGCGACGCTCGAGCGCCCAGATCACCACGCACTACACCCCCGAGACCCTCGTCGGCCGGCAGGTGATCGCCGTGACCAACATCGGCACCCGCAAGATCGCGGCATTCACCAGCGAGGTCCTCGTGCTTGGCGCGATGCCGGAGCCGACCGAGGTCGTCCTCCTGCATCCTGATCACCCTGTCCCCAACGGAACCCGCATCGGATGACTCCGCTCACCCGCTCGCTCTTCGCGGCCCTCGCGGCCCTCGCCGGCCTGACGCCCCTCGCCGCACAGGAGCGCACCCCGCTCTATCTCATCAACGCCAACGTCGTCGACGGGGTCTCCGCCACGGTCATCCGTGACGCGACGATCGTGATCGAGGGTGCGCGCATCACTCGCATCGCCCCGCGGCTCGCCCCGCCCCGCGGGACTGGTGTGCGGGTGATCGACCTCGCCGGCCGGTGGGTCGCGCCCGGACTCATCGATGCCCACACCCACATCGCGACCCTCGCGAACGCCAAGCGCGCCCTCTTCTCCGGGGTCACCACCGTCCGCTCGGCGAGCGTCCCCGCCTTTCAGGATGTCGCGATGCGCGACCAGGCACGGGCCGGCCAGATCCTCGCCCCCGACGTCCTCGCGGCCGGCGTCTTCGTCACGCCGAACCTCGGGGAGACCCTCCTCGCGGATCGGCGCCTCGGTGCCCTCGCAAGCGGGGTGACCACCCCGGAGCAGCTCCGAGCCCTCGTGCGTGTGAACCTCGACCGCGGGGTCGATTGGATCAAGACGCGGGGCACCGAGCGCGCTGGCCTCCCCGACACCGACCCGCGGAAACAGGTCTATGATGAAGCCGAGCTCCGCGCGATCGTCGAAGAGGCCGCGACAAAGGGGATCCCCGTGATGGCGCATGCCCATGGCGATGAGGGGGCCTATGCCGCCGTCGCCGCGGGGGCGAAGAGCATCGAGCATGGGACCTTCCTCTCGGACTCCACGTTGCGTCTCATGAAGGCGAAAGGGGCCTGGTTCGTCCCCACCCTCTCGACGGTCGTAGATCTCGCACGGCCCGGCGGGGACTATGACGACCCGGTGCTCGCGCTCCGCGGCGAGTATATGCTCCCGCGGCTCGAGCAGACCATCCGTCGGGCGCACACCCTCGGCGTGCGCATCGCCGCAGGGGCCGACACCGACTACGGGGCGGAAAGCCTCACACGGATCGCGCATGAGGTGATGCGCTTCCGGGCGCTGGGGCTCTCGCCGGTCGAGGCCTTGGCGACGGCGACGAGTGGGGCCGCCGACCTGCTCGGGATCGGCGCACGCACGGGCCGCATCGCCGAGGGGTATGAGGCCGACCTGATCGTCCTCGAGTCCAACCCCCTCGAGGACGCCGGCGTCTTACAGGACGTGCTCATCGTGATCACCGATGGGCGCGTCGTCTTGAACCGCACGCCCTTCGGGCGGCAGGGCGTACGATGAGTGGCAAGGTGAGTGCGGTGACCGTCCGCTGGGAGGGCGCGCACCGCTTCGATGGGGGTCGACCTGGCAGCGCCGCGACGATCCGGCTCGATGCCTCGGGAGCGACGGGGCCGAGCCCGGTCGATGCCCTGCTCTGTGCCCTCGCGGGGTGCACCGGGGTCGACATCGTCGACATCCTCGAGAAGCGCCGCACGCCGGTCACGTCTCTCGACATCGCGGTGACGGGACAGCGCGCCGATGCGACGCCGGCGCGCCTGACCGCGATCGCACTTCGCTACCGCATCGGAGGGGCGGGGATCGAGCGGGTGCACGCCGAGCGCGCGATCGAACTCGCGGTGACCAAGTACTGCTCGGTACGGGATTCGCTCGATCCGAACATGGCGATTACCTGGACGCTCGAGTTGGCGAGCTGATCACACGGTGACACGGGGGCGCGTCGAACGTGCGACGCGCCCCCGCGCACCTCGTCAGCCCGTGCTCAGCGGCGGATCTCGCGCAGGAGGTGCGCGACTTCCGGGAGGATGAGTCGCTCGAGCGCGAGCCCCACCGCGGCCTTCGACCCCGGCAGGGAGACCAGCAGCTTCCCCCGCGCACTCCCCGCGGTCGCGCGGGAGAGCATCGCCGCGGTGCCGACCTGCTCCTGATAGCCAAGGAGCCTGAAGAGCTCGCCGAACCCGGGGATCTCCTTCTCGAGGAGGGGGCGGACCGCCTCGATCGTGCGGTCCCGTGAACCCAACCCGGTCCCACCGGTGATCACGATCAGATCGAGGTCGTCGCGGCCCAACCAGTCGGCGACGAGGGTGCGGACGCGCGTTTCGTCATTCGGCAGGAGCACCCGGTCACGGACCTCGTGCCCTGCGGCGGTCAGCCCATCCCGCAGGATGACCCCCGATTCATCGGTCTCGATGGTCCGGGAGTCGGTGACGGTCAGGACCGCCGCGCGGAGGACGGCGAAGCGCTGCGCATCGGCACGATGGGCGGCGGTGCCCTCGGGGAGTTGGCTCATGCAGGGAATATCGTCCCGCTTGCCTTGCCGCACCACGCACCGGAGCTTTCGGACATGCAGATCTCCCACCTGCGCGAGGAGTACCGCCGCGCCAGCCTCGATGTCACCGACGTCGCCGCCGATCCCCTCGCCCAGTTCCGCGACTGGTTCCAGCAGGCGCAGCAGGCCGAGGTGATCGAACCGAACGCGATGGCGCTGGCGACGAGCGATGGCGCAGGGCATCCCAATTGCCGCATGGTCCTTCTCAAGGAGGCCGATGCGCGCGGCTTCGTCTTCTTCACCGACTATCGCAGCATGAAGGGGCAGGAGATCGACGCGACGGCGCATGCCGCCCTCTGCTTCTGGTGGGCCCCACTCGAGCGACAGGTCCGGCTACAAGGTCGAGTGGAGCGGATCGACGCCGCAGAATCCGCGGCCTACTACAAGCAGCGCCCTCGCGGGAGTCAGCTCGGCGCCTGGGCCTCGGCGCAGAGCTCGGTCCTCCCCGACCGGGAGACGCTGGAGGCGCGACACGCCGAGCTCGATGCGCAGTATCCCGGTGATACGGTCCCGCTCCCGGCGCACTGGGGCGGGTTCCGTGTGATCCCGTCGACGTACGAGTTCTGGCAGGGACGACCGAGCCGCCTGCATGATCGGATCCGCTACCGGCGCGCGAGTGCCAGCGACCCCCACTGGGTGATCGAGCGGCTTAGCCCCTGAGCACCGAGGGACGACCCGGTGGTGAGAGGGAGCCGTCGATGATCACCCTTTGAGCTTGCCGAGCGCCTCGCGTGCCGACTTGAGCGCGGGATCGGTGGCGAGCGCCTGTTGGTAGGCGCTCCGCGCCTCGGTGACGCGCCCGGCCTTCTCGAGGAGGACCCCAAGGCGGTACTGCACCTGCGCGCGACTCGGCACACCGATCGTCGCTGGCCAGCTGGGACCGGCGAGGACCTCACGCAGATAGCGCTCCCCCTTGGCGAGCTGCTGCCCACTCGTCCCGGCGAGCCGTCCGTACTGGATTCGTGCGGCGAGATCAGTCGGGCGGCGCGCGAGGAAGGCGTCGAGGGTGGTGAACGCCGCCGGCGTGCGCCCCCACGAGGCCTGCCGCTGGGCGAGCTGCACCACCGGTGCCGCGCTATCGGGGGCCGCGGCGATCGCGGCGCGGAGGGCACGCTCGACCCCGGTCGTGTCGCGCGCCCGGGCGGCGAGCGTCGCGGCGGCCATCTGACCGCGCATCGGATTGAGCGTCAGCAGCGCGCGCTGTTGCTCGCGGGCCTTCTCGTCACTCCCGCCCATGAGCCCCGGCGCGAACGCATAGAAGAAGATCAAACCTTCCCGGGCCTCGACGAGCGAGGGATCGAGCGCGACCGCCTCCTCGAACGCCGCTTTCACCCGTCGAGCGAGGAAGGGCTGCCGCACCGTGCTCGCCGTCGCCGCCTGCGCCCCTACCGCTTGTCCCAGACGCAGATGATACTCGCCGACCTTGGGGTTGGTCGCGATCGCCTTGGCGAACTGCGCCTCGGCCTTCACCGGTTCGTTCGCCTGCAGCAGTCGCATCCCCTCGGCGAGCGCCGCCCGTTCGGGCTGCGCGGCGAGGGTAAGCGGTGCCAGGAGGGGGAGGAGGGGCCTCAGGGGTCTCATCGGCACCCTACCAAACATTTTCGGTCTCGCGGAGTTCCCCGCGCAGCTTGCAGTAACTCTCATGGCGCTCGGCGCTCACCGCGCCTTCGGCCACCGCGGCGCGCACGGCGCACCCCGGCTCCACCTCGTGTCCACAATCCTGGAAGCGGCAGCGCCCGAGATACGGGCGGAACTCTGGGAAGCACTGATCGAGCGACTCCGAGGGAAGCCCCCAGATCCCGATCTCACGGAGCCCCGGGGTATCGACGAGATACCCCTCGTCGCCATCGGGGAGCGGGATCAGCTTCGCACCAACGGTGGTGTGTCGCCCCTTGTTGACCGACTCGGAGATGGCCTGCGTGCGCAGCGCCAACCCAGGATGCAGGGCATTGAGCAACGAGGACTTCCCGACCCCAGACGGTCCGGTGACCGCCGTGATACGACCATGGAGTTCGCGCCGGAGTGCCTCAAGCCCATCGCCGCGCTTGGCGCTCGTGAGATGCACCGCGTATCCCGCCGCACGATACGGAGCGGCGAGCGCCTCGACCGAAGCGGGATCTGTGGCAAGATCCACCTTGTTGAGGACTAGGTGCGGATGCAGATCGTTCGCCTCACAGATCACGAGGAAGCGATCGATCATGCGGTGATGGGGTTCGGGCTTCACCACCGCGAAGACGACGAGGACCTGATCGAGGTTCGCGGCGAGGATGCGTACGCCATGGCGCCCACCCGGCTCACGACGCGAGAGCTCGCTCGTGCGGGGGGCGATCGCGGTGATCCGCCACCCGGTGCCACGCTCCTCAGGCTCGATGGTGACATGATCGCCCACCGCAAGCTTGAGCGTCCCCCGCTCCTCTTGCTTGAGGCGACCAGCGAGTGCCGCGTCGTACGCCACCCCATCTGGGGTCCGGACGCGCCAGACCCCGCCGGTCCCCTCGACGACGATCCCCTCGTGCGTCCTCACTGCTCCGCCTCGCGACGCTGTCGGATCAACGCGTCGAGGATCCCCTGTACCGCCAGGAGGTCCATCGCGCCCACGGCGGCCAACGCCTCCTCCCGCGTCGACCCCCACGCGAGGCACTCGGACTCGAGATGCCCATCGACCCCCTGCGCGCCGTAGCGCTTCCACTGGACGAAGAGGATGAAGGCGCCAAAGGGACGCGCCGCCTCACCCGTGGCATCGACCATCAATTCGACGGAGTAGGAGGCGCCATCCTTCCCTTCGAACGCCGCCGGTCGCGCATGGACCGCCGCGTACCCCCCGATGGTCCGCTCGTCGCCCTTGGCGTGATCGGGGGGAAGGAAGCGACTCACCGACGCGACACCAGCTCGCGCACCACGTTCCCCGCGATGAAGGCGATGTTCGCCGGACGCTCCGCGAGGCGCCGCATGAGATAGGGATACCACTGCGTCCCGAAGGGGACGTAGACACGGACGCGCCATCCGTCGCGCACGAGCCGCTCCTGCAGATCCCGCCGGACGCCATACAACATCTGGAACTCGAACCGCTCCGGTCCGATCCCTTCCGCCCGTGCGAACCGCACCGCCTCGGCGATGATCGTCTCATCGTGCGTGGCCAGCCCGGGGTAGTGCCCGCGGGTCATGAGCCGCTTCATCCCATCGACATAGGTGGCATCGACGTCACGCTTCTCCGGGAAGGCGACGGTCGCCGGCTCGAGATAGGCGCCCTTACAGAGCCGGACGCGGCACCGCTGCCCGATCGCCCACTCGACGTCATCGAGCGTGCGACGCAGCGCGCTCTGCAGGACGATCCCGACCTGTTCCGGATAGGTCGGATAGAGCCGAGTGCCAAAGAAGTCGAGCGTGCGCTGTGTGTAGGCGCTTCCCTCCATGTCGAGCCGCACGAAGGAGCCATAGCCTTTGGCGCGCTCGAGGATGGTGGTGGTCACCTCAGCGCAGAGATCGTCCTGGATATCCTGCCCGAGCGCGGTGAGCTTCACCGAGACATTGGCGTTCAGTCCACGACGCTGGATCTCATCCAGGAGCGCGAGATACTGGTGCCCCGTCTCGCGCGCCTCCGCCTCGTTGGTGACCGACTCCCCGAGGAGATCGAGGGTGGCAGAGATCCCGGTGGCATTGAGTTCGGCCACAGCATCACAGGCCGAGGCGATCGTCTCACCGGCGACGAAGCGCGAGGCGAACCCCTTCGCGAGCGCGTTGTGGCGGACGAAGCGAAAGATCTGCGGCTGGCGCGAGAGATACAGGAGGGTGGGGCGAAGCACGAGGTGACGTGAGGAGAGAAAGGATCAGCGCGGGGGCGTCACCGACCCGGGGAGCGGCGCGAGGAGCCGCTGCACGGGATGCGGGGCACCGAGGGTCAGCGCTGCGTCCAAGACGTTCCAGGTGGTGAGCCCATCATCGCTCTCGGGCTCGAGGAGGATCGCCGCGAGGAGCGCGAGGGGCTGCTGCGAGGGGATGACGATCGCCCCGCGGGGGAGCTCGAGGACCGCGGGGTCCCAGCGGCCCTCGACCCGCACTTCCTGATGCCCTTGGAAGGGGCGCGGCGCCCGAACGATCGAGTCGAGGCGGAAGCGCTCTCCACGGACCCGTGCGGTGCGCTCGAGCACGGTGTACTGGATGCCGTGGGCCTGCAGCTTCGCGAGCGCCGCCATCTGGTCGCCGCGGAGCACCCAGCCCTGTGGGAGGGGGCGCGTGCGGGTCGCCTCGAAGCGATCGTAGACCGGCATCGCGACGGCGGTGAAGACATGTGAGCGGCGGAACCCACGCCGGAGCCCCGGCTCGTAGCGGATCGAATCCCCGGTGGGGATCAGCCGCTCGACGAGGATCGGCGCGGTGAAGGGGCTCGTGGTCATCGTCGCGCGGAGCGGGACCGGGGTCCCGACCGCGGGGATCGCGGCCTGCCGCGTCCGCGCGATGACCGTCGGGGCCTGCTCCGCCACGGCCCGCAGGAGCTCGAGCACATAGGCACGCGTCGCGAGCACCCGCCGCTCGAAAGGATCGTGCGAATAGGCCTCGCTCAGGACGCTCACGCGATTCCGCAGCCCGACATAGTTCGTGCCGAAGCGCGGAACATGCTCGTACGTCTCCCACGCGCCCTTATTCAGCGACGCAGGATCGTCGCGTCCAGCGAACTCACCCCGGAAGTTGCCGTAATCGAAGGTCTCGAACCGGTGGCGTTCCCGCATGCGCTGACGCAGGAGCGGGAGCAACGTATCGCGCGTCCAGGCGCCCGCCGGCGCGAGCGCCGGATCCATCGCCGCTGGATGGAGGGAGGGCGAATAGGTCAGCGCGTAGCCATGATAGGACCCATTCGTCGTGTGCAGGTCGACGAAGACATCCGGATCGGCGCGCAGGAACATCTGCAACGCGGCCTGTGTCTCCGGCGCCTCGGCCTTGATGTAATCCCGGTTGAGATCGAGCCCGGCGGCGTTCGGCCGGTTCCCGATACGCTGCGGGCCGTTCTGCGCGCCACGGAGTCGCTCCTGCGGCCCGAAGGCGTCGTTCCCATCGGCGTTGTAGATGGGCACCGCGATGAGCACGATCGAGTCGAGCACATTCGGCTTCGGATCCAGCATCAGGTCGCGCAGGAGCGCCAACACCGCCTCCTTCCCCTCGACCTCGCCGCCATGGATATCGCCTTGCACGTAGACGATCGGCTTCCCGGAGCGCCGCGCCGCTTCCGGCGTCCGCGGCAGGGGACGTGACACGATGAGCGACGGGATTACGCGCCCCTGGGTCGTCGTCCCGATCGTGCCCCGCAGCCAGGCATCGGGCACCCGACGCTCGAGGGAGTCGAGGAAGGCGATCACATCGGCATGCGACGAGGTCTCCACATACCCGGACGCCTCGGCGCGCGTCTGTTGGGCGTCGACGGCCGACGCGTGCAGGCCGAGCCCCGCGCTCAGGCCCACCATCGCAAGACACCCCCGCACCCACCCGCTGCCTGACGCCCTCATGTCGGTCGCTCCGTTGGTCCGTGGTTCCCGGGCGCGCCACGACGACCGCGGCACGCATCCGAGCAATACCGCACCTCCTCCCACACCTTCTCCCACTTCTTGCGCCAGGTGAACGGGCGCCCACAGACCGCGCAGGGCTTGGTCGGGAGATCCCTCTTCCGACGCATCTTGGCCATCAGCGCACGCGCCCGCTCAGACGGGCTTCCCCGTGGGCGGATAGAAGGAGCGATGCGTGAGCGCGCGCTGCCGCAGGAGGTCAGCGGGGACGTATGGCCCCCCGTGCGCCGCCGCGTGCGCCTCGAGACGGCGCACGACCTCACCGGCCCCGATCGCATCGAGGTAGCGGAAGGGACCGCCACGGAAGGGTGGGAACCCGATCCCGAAGACCGCGCCGACATCCCCATCACGCGGCGAGCGCACCACGCCATCGGCGAGACATCGCACCGCCTCGTTCACCATCGCGAGCACGAGTCGCTGCTGGATCGCCTCCTCCGAGCGCTCGCTCGCCCGCGCCCCGCCCGGGTAGAGCGCGTAGACCGCGGGGTCGACCCCGGTGCGCTTCCCCTTCGCATCGTAGGCGTAGAACCCCCTCCCGCCCTTCCGCCCGAGCCGGCCGGCGGCGACCACGCGCTCCATCGCCTCGCTGGACCGGATCCGGTCCCCGAAGGCCCCGGCCATGATCGCCCCGGACTTGCCCGCGATGTCGAGCCCGACCTCATCGACGAGCGTGAACGGCCCCACGGGGAACCCGAAGGCGCGCATCGCCCGATCGACCACGTCCACCCGGACCCCCTCGTCGAGCAGACGCCCCGCCTCGGCGATGTACGGGGCGAGGATCCGGTTCACATAGAACCCGGGCGCGTCATTGACGACGATCACCGTCTTCCCGATGCGTCGCCCGAACTCGACCGCGGTCGCCGTGACCTCGGGGGCGGTCTGTGGCGTCACCACCACCTCGAGGAGCGGCATCTTGTGCACGGGCGAGAAGAAATGCATCCCGATCACCCGCTCAGGCCGCGCACTCGCGTCCGCGATCCGCGCGATGGGGATGGTGCTCGTGTTGGTCGCGAGCACGGCATCGGCCGGGAGGACCTGCTCGAGTTCGCGCACCACGGTGTGCTTGACGCCGAGGTCCTCGAACACCGCTTCGATCACGAGAGGGATCCGTCCGAACCCGGTGTAGCTCGCCGTGCCCGAGACGAGCCCCACCCGGTCCTCGTACTCGCGCCGCGTGATATGTTTGCGCATCAACCCCTCGCGGAGGACCTCGCGCACACTGGCGAGCCCCGCGGCGACGCGGTCGAGCGCCGTGTCCTTGAAGCGGACGGGGATCCCCTGCTGCGCGCTGACGGCGGCGATCCCCGCGCCCATGAAGCC
>JBMTXT010000003.1:0-39009 GCA_049453775.1 Gemmatimonadaceae bacterium
CGATCGCGAGCCGCGCGACCGCGGCAAGGCGCTCGAGGGTCGGGAGCAGCGCCGGTGCGAGGGTGATCCCACGGGCGATCCGGTCGGCGAAGTGCGCTTCCGCCCGGAGGGTCGCGACCGTGACTGCGGTGGGATCGTCGGGCGCACCGCGGCGTCGACGGGCCGCGATGATGGCCGGTTCGACGCTGAGGGCTCGCACCTCCTCCCAGGTCGCATCGTCGAGGGTGAGCCCATCGGCGGCGAGCGCGGTGGCCAGCGCCGCGCGGCGCGCGGGGGCGGTCTCGATGAGGAGCCCTTCGACTTCGAAGCAGAGGACCGGCACATCCATACCGCGAATCCTAACGGCGGGTCCCCTCGCGCTCGTAGGCCTCGTCGAGCAGTTCCACCGGATGGCGCGCGGTGACCGCGCGGCCCGCGAGCACCAACCCCCCCCCGATCTGCATCAGGCACCCCGGGTTCCCCGTCGCGACCACCTGCGCTCCCGACGCCGCGATGTGGTCGAGCTTCGGCGCCAGCACGCGGGTCGCGACCTCGGGCTGGATCAGGTTGAAGATCCCCGCGCTCCCGCAGCACTGGTCGCTCTCGGCCAGCGGGACGAGTCGGATGTGCGAGGCGGCGCGCAGGAGGGCGAGGGGAGGGTCGACCACGCGCTGTGCGTGTTGCAGATGGCAGGGGGCATCGTAGGCGACGGGGATCGATGCCGCGCGCGATGGCGTCTGTGCCGCTCCCCCAGGTGCCGCGGGGCCCGCCGCCGCGAGGAGCTCGCTCACGTCCCGCACCCGATCCGCGAATCGCACGGCCCGCTCGGCCCACGCTGGATCATCGGCCAGGAGATCGCCGTACGCCTTGCACATCGCCCCGCAGCCGGCAGAGTTGAGCACGATCGTCTCGGCCCCACTCGACTCGAAGGCGGCGATGTTCGCGCGCGCGAGGGCGCGCGCCCCCGCCACGTCCCCGGCGTGCGCATGCAGCGCGCCACAGCAGCGCTGCCCCGCCGTCACGCGCATCGCCCAGCCATTCCGTGTGAGGGTACGCTCGGTCGCGCGATTCACCGCGGTGAAGAGCCCCTCCATCACGCACCCGGTGAGCAGGGAGGCGGTGCCGCGGCTGGGGACGCTCGATCTGTCCGTCGCCAAGTTGGTCCCTCGTGCGTTCGGCGTGGCGCCCGGGGTGCGCCCGGGACGCGCCGTCGAGGCGAGCATCGCGAAGGGCATCGCGAACCGCGCGGGGAGCCCCCGTGCCAGCCCCCGGGCGATGCCGAGGTCACGGACCAGGCGGGCCACCATGAGCGCAGGTCGCAGCACCCACTCGCGTGCGAACCCCCAGAGCAGGAGCCGCCCGAGGATCGGAATCGGTCGATAGGCCGCCACCGTCGCCCGCGTCGCCTCGAGCAGGTGGCCATAAGGCACGCCGCTCGGGCAGGCGGTCTCGCATCCACGGCACCCGAGACACCGATCGAGATGCTGCCCGACGATCGCATCGTCCGGCGCGACCGTCCCCTCCAGCAACGCCCCCATCAGCAGGAGACGTCCGCGCGGGGAGTCATTCTCGTCCTCGAGCGCGAGATAGGTGGGGCAGGCGGGGAGACAGAAGCCGCAGTGCACGCAGCGGTCGAGCCCGGCCCGCGCGGCGGCGAGTGGAGAATCGGGGAGCGCGCAGGGCGCCGTCGGCGGGGTGAGCGATTCGTGCGCCATCAGACCGCGTCCAAGAGGCCAGGGTTCAGCACGCGATGTGGATCGAATCGGTCGCGGAGTCGCGTCGAAAGCGTATCCCACCGCCAGGGGCCCGGTCCTGACCGCGGTGCGGCATGCTGACGCACGAACGACCAGACTGTCTCCCCATCGACGATCGTGAGCCGCCCGAGGCGCGCCAGCGCATCCTGCGCCGCCGCGACGAAGGGCGCGTTCCCGCCGATCCGCACCATCCATCGCCGCGCGCTCGGATCCGTGGCCGCCGGGATCGCACCGGCCATCGTCGTCCAGGCAGCCCCCGCGTCCATCGCGAGAAGCGCCAACGGCGCGTACGGCCCCCGTCCGAACGCCGTCACCGCATCCACCGCCGAGGGTGGCGCCTCGAGCACCATCGTCCGATCCACCGCCGGTCGCGCCCGCAATCGCAGATGCAGCTGCGTGATCACGCCGAGGGTCCCCCAGGCGCCGATCATCAGCCGCGTGAGATCGAACCCCGCGACGTTCTTCACCACCCGCCCCCCCGCCTGGATCACGCGCCCCGTGCCGTCCACGCACTCGAGGCCGAGCACCAGGGTGCTTGGCGCTCCCAATCGGTCGGCGAAGGGGCCGGCGGTCGCCGTCGCGGCGGTCGCCCCCACCGTCCCGAGGTCATCGCCCCAGGGGAGGAGGGGGCACCATTGGTCATGCACGCGCGTCGCCGCCTCAAGTTCGGCGAGGGTCGTCCCCGCGCCGCAGCTCAGGGTGAGATCCGCCGGGGTGTATGCGGTGATCCCCGCCATCGCGGTCGTCGTGAGCTCGTCGGTCGTGTCACCCGGCGCGTGCGCTGTGGTCCAGCGCCCCGCCCCTCGGATGCGCAGCCCTCGTCCCTCGCGCGCGGCCGCACGCACCAGGGCCGCGAGGGCGGTCGTATCGGCGGGCGCATGCCCGGGGCGCGACACCGTCGTCGAGGCCGATGTCATGCCGACGCTCCCGCGGGGGGGGGGGGGGGCCCGGGGCGCGCGGCGGGGGCCGCCAACCATTCGCGGCAGCTCCGCACGGGGACCACCTTCCCGGGGTTCGCCCGCCGCTCCGGATCGAAGACATCCCGGAGCGTGCACATCGCGTCGAGGGTGTCGTCGGTGAAGAGCGTGGTCATGTAGTCGAGCTTGTCGAGTCCCACGCCATGCTCCCCGGTGATCGATCCTCCGACGGCGATGCAGCGGTGCATGATGGCCGACATCGCGAGCGCCGCCCGCGCCGACTCCTCGGGGTCGTCGGCATCATACGGGATGTTGGGATGGAGATTCCCATCGCCGGCGTGGAACACGTTGCAGACCCGGACGTCATACCGCGCCCCGATCGTGTGGATCTCCTCGAGGAGGTCGGCCAGGCGCGTGCGCGGGACCACCGCATCCTGCACCACGAGATGGGGGGCCACGCGTCCCATCGCGCCGAACGCCTTCTTGCGTCCCTGCCAGAGGCGTGCGCGCTCGTCGGCATCACGTGCGACACGCACCTCGCGGGCCCCCGCCTCGCGGCAGAGGCGCTCGATCATCGCGGCGTCCTCCTCGAGGCCGGCGATGGCCCCATCGACCTCCGCGAGCAGCACCGCCGCCGCATCTCGAGGATATCCCGCCGCATACACACTCGACTCCACCGCCTCGATCGTCGCCTGGTCCATCAATTCGAGCGCCGCGGGGAGGATCCCCGCCGCGATGATCCGCGAGGTCGCATCAGCTGCGGCACGCACACTCGTGAAATCGGCGAGCAGGGTGATCACCCCTTCGGGGATCGGCGTGAGGCGCACCGTCACATCGAGCACCACGCCGAAGCACCCCTCGCTTCCCACGAAGGCACCGAGGAGGTCGTACCCGGTCCCCTCGCCGCGATCGAGGGTCATCACCTCGCCATCGGGGAGGACCACGGTTGCCCGGACCACATGATCGAGGGTCACGCCGTACTTGAGGCAGTGCGGCCCCCCCGCGTTCTCCGCGATGTTCCCCCCGATCGTGCAGGCGCTCTGCGACGAAGGGTCGGGCGCATAGTGCAGGCCGAGGGGCGCGACCGCCTTGGAGAGCGTCGCATTCACGACGCCGGGCTCCACCGTCGCCGTTCGTGCCTCGGCGTCGATCGCGAGGATCCCCTTCAGGCGATGGAGGCCGAGGAGCACGATCCCGTCGGCGAGGGCCCCACCGGAGAGTCCGGTGCCCGCCCCCCGTGCCACGAAGGGAACCCCCGCCTCGGCGAGGACGCGCACCACACGCGTCACCTCGTCCCGGGTCCCGGGAAAGACGGCGAGGCTCGGCATCGCCCGGTGCCCGGGGAGCCCGTCGGATCGATAGACGAGGAGCGAAAGGGGCCGCGTCAGCAGGTGCGCGGCCCCCACGATCTGCTCCAGTGCGGTGGCGAGCGTCGCCACCCGGTCAGGCGCCCGTCAGGTGACGGCCCAGAACCCCGCGAGATTCCGGCCTTCGGGGCAGGTGCGCAGCTTGTCGAAGGCGCGCTCGCGGATCTGCCGGACCCGCTCACGGGTCACCCCCATCAGCTCCCCGATCCGCTCCAGTGTCATCGCCTCAGCCCCGCTGTCGAGCCCATAGTAGAGATTCAGGATCTTCCGCTCCCGGGGCGTCAGATACTGCCGGAAGACGCGGTCGATGCATTCCTTCATCATCTTCGTATCGGTCGACTCCTCGATCTCTACGCCGTCCGCGCCGGTGAAGCGCTCGCCCAGCGTGCTCGCCTCGCGGTCGGAGCGATCCACCGGGGCGTCGAGTGAGACCTCGGTCCCCGACATCGACTTGGAAGATCGGATCGTCTCCGGCGATTCGTCGAGCATCCGCCCCAACTCGGCATCGGTCGGATCACGGCGCAGCACCTGTGCCAGCACCATCTCGGCGCGCGAGAGCTTGATCAGCTGTGAATTCTGGTTGAGCGGGATGCGGACCGACCGCGTCTGCTCGGCGAGCGCCTTCAGGACGGCTTGGCGCACCCACCACACGGCGTACGAGATGAACTTCACCCCCTGATCGGGGTCGAACTTCCGGACGGCCTTGAGCAGCCCCTCGTTGCCGATCGCCACGAGCTCCGAGAGATCGAGGCCATGGCCCTGGTACTTCTTCACGTAGCTGATGACGAACCGCAGGTTCGCGGTCACGAGGCGCTCGGCGGCGGCCTCATCGCCCTTCTGGGCGAGCCGAGCGAGGCGCTTCTCCTCGGCGGCATCGGTGATCAGGGGGAGCTTCTGGATGTCGAGGAGATACTGATCGAAGGCCGAGGAGGGGGCGGATCGGAAATACCCCTTCGCTCTCGTCTCACTTGCGTGCATACCCACCCCATCGACCGCGTGTTGGAGGAACCGGCGCCGGGAGTCGCCTACTCGAACCGCTACTGGGACGTCGGACCGGCGCATCGAGCCGCCGGGACCGACAGGGTATAGATGAAATGGAATGATGGTCAACAGCCAAAAAGCGTGCCAGAGATGATGCGATGCGGTCGCTGACCTATAAGGCGTTGTCAGGTAATGCCTTAACCCATCTCACATTTCTGTGAGGGTTTGGAGGACTGCGGCCTCCTCCACGGGGATCCCATAGCCCTGCTCGGCACCGGACATCGCCCCAATCGCCATCGGCAGGGCGTATCGCACCGTGCCCGCCCGCGCCTTCTTGTCGTGACGCGTCGCAGCCACGAGCGCCGTTCGGTCCATCGACGGCGGGATGGCGACGGGCAAACCGGCGGCGCGCAGCACCGCGACGATCCGATCTGACACGTCGGCGGCCGCGAGGCCGAGGCGCACGGCGAGTTGCGCCTCCACCACCATCCCGATCGCCACCGCCTCGCCATGGGCGATCGCGAACGCTGAGACCTGCTCGATCGCGTGGCCGACCGTGTGGCCGAAGTTGAGGACCTGACGACGGTTCGCCTCACGCTCGTCCGCGGCGACGACCTCGCACTTGATCGCGACCGATCGGTCGACCAGCATGTCCGCGATCGCACGCGGGATCGGCGCCGGGTCCACGAGGGTCGGCATCTGCGCGAGTAGCCACTCGAGGTAGGTGGCATCGGCGATCACCGCATGCTTGATCGCCTCGGCGAGCCCCTCCCGTCGCGCCGTGAGGGGCAAGGTGTCGAGGAAGGTCGGGTCGATCCAGACGATCCCCGGATGATGGATCGCGCCGACGAGATTCTTCCCCGCCGGGGTATCGACCCCGCATTTCCCACCAATCGCGGCGTCGATCATCGCGAGGAGGGAGGTGGGGCACTGCACGAAGGGGACCCCGCGGAGGTAGGTTGCGGCGACGAAGCCGGCGAGGTCGCCGGTCACCCCGCCCCCGAGGGCGACGAGCACCGTGTCGCGCCCGCAGCCCTGCGCGAGCAGGGCGTCGGTGAGCGCCCCCCACTGCGCGCGGGTCTTCGAGGCCTCCCCTGCGGGGAAGGTGAGCACGGCCTCGCTCCCGAGGGCGACGCGTAGCCGCTCCCCATGCCAGTGGGCCACGGTCGTGTCGGCGATGAGGACCACGCGATGCGCAGGCCAGTGCGCGGCGATCAGGCGCCCGAGGGCGTCGGGCGGCTCCTGCGCGAGGATGATCCGCGCGCCGTGGAGCGTGCGCGCCGCCGTCATCCTACCAGGTCACCTCGCCCGCGCCCGCGCGGCGATTCGCGACCCGCGCGAGGACGAAGAGGAGGTCGGAGAGCCGGTTGAGATAGACGATCACGATCGGCGGGAGCTCGGTGTCGCGCTGCAGATGAATCACCGCGCGCTCGGCGCGCCGGCAGACGGTGCGCGCCACATGCAGGGCCGCGGCCTTGGGCGTCCCGCCGGGGAGGATGAAAGCGGTCAGGGGCTCGAGCTCCTCCTCCCCGTCATCGATCGCCTGTTCGAGCTGGGCGATCCGCGCATCAGAGATGCGCGCCTTGGTGAGCTGCTCCTTCATCTTCTCGTGATCGGGGGTCGCCAACAGCGCCCCGAGGGCGAAGAGGTCGCGCTGCACCGGCGCGAGCACCTCGTCGATCCGCGGCATCATCTCGATCGAACGCGCGAGCCCGATCACCGCGTTGAGTTCGTCCACTTCGCCGTAGGCGGTGACCCGGGGATGGTCCTTGGCGACGCGGCCGCCGCCGAAGAGCCCGGTGTCCCCATCGTCACCGGTCTTGGTGTAGATCTTGAGCGTCATGCCGGAATCTAACGACGGGCGCTGCTAGCGCCCGCTGTTCGTGCGGGGGACCGATCGCCCCGGGGCGGGGGCCACCGAGAGTGGGAGCTGGTCGTGGAAGAGGGTCGCGAGATGGGCCTGCAGGCGGGCCGGGGGGCCCGGGGTCCCCTGGTCGGCGCACCACTGGGCGAGGGCGCGGCCGATCGCCTCGGCGCTCGGCCGCTCGGCGGACCCCTTGGCGAGGCCCGTCGCGATCAGCCGTCGCATCCCACCGTCGATCCCAGGGAGGGGATCGACCAGGTCGGGGCTTGGCCCGACCGCCACCTCCTCGATCGCGGCCAGCGTCTCCTCCTCGGTGTAGAGGGAGCGTAGCGCGAAGAGCTCGAAGAGCACCACCCCGGTGGCGAAGACATCCGCGGTCCCGGTGACCGGCTGTCCGAGGAGCTGCTCCGGGCTCATGTAATGCTTCTTCCCGAGGAGGAGGCGGCCGTCGGCGGCGGGATCGGCCATCGTGCGGGCCTTCGCGATCCCGAAGTCGGCGAGCTTCACATGGCCGTCCCAGGTGAGCATCACGTTCTCGGGGGAGACGTCCCGATGGACGATGTCGAGGCGATGCCCCTGGGGATCGGTGAAGTGGTGGGCGAAGTCGAGGGCGCGACAGATGCGACTCGCGCAGTAGGCGGCGATCTCCCCGGGGATCGGGAGTCGGCGGGCGCGATGGGCGTTGATCAGCTGCCAGAGGGTGATCCCTCGGATCAACTCCATCGCGATGAAGCGGCGCTGCTCGGCCTCGTAGACGGTCGCCCTCCCCCCGCGCGCGATCTGCCGGAGGAGGTGGAAGCGGCCCGCGAAGACGAGGCCAGACGGGAGCATGCGGTGGCAGGGCGGGGCGGGGCGCGTCGAGTGTTGCTCACCCGCCCCGGACAGGGCGAGATTTCCCTCTATGGTGACCCACGACATCCGCGACCTCTCCATCCTCGGGGCAGGTCCGGCCGGACTCTTCGCGCTCTTCTACGCTGGCATGCGGGGCGCGTCCGCGCAAATCATCGACGCGCTCCCGCAGCCGGGGGGCCAGCTCGCCGCGCTCTACCCGGAGAAGTTCATCTTCGACGTGGCGGGGTTTCCCAAGGTCCTCGCGAAGGATCTCGTGGCCGACCTGACCGCGCAGGCGGGGCAGTTCGGGGAGCCGATCCGCTGCGGGCAGCGCGTCGTCGCGTTGGAGGAGGCCGATGGGCTCTTCACCCTCGTGACCGAGACCGATCGGTTCCCCTCGCGTGCGGTGATCATCGCGGCGGGGATCGGTGCCTTCTCCCCGCGGAAGCTCCCCCAACCCTGCGCCGAGCCCTGGTACGGGCGCGGGATCGATCCCCTCGTGCTCGAGCCGCAGGTGTATGCCGGCAAGCATGTGGTGATCATCGGCGGTGGCGACTCCGCCTTCGACTGGGCCCATCAACTCCAGGGGATCGCGGCCTCGATCGCCCTCGTGCACCGCACCGATCGCTTCCGGGCGCATCAGGCGACGGTCGATCAGGTGATGGCCGCCGCGGCTGAGGGCCGCGTCGCGGTGCACACCTTCCACGAGCTCGCCGAGGTGCACGCCGAGGGGGAGCGGATCGTGGCACTCGAACTCAAGGACACCAAGGCCAAGACCACGCGGCGCGTCCCCTGCGACGTGGTCCTCCCGATGCTCGGCTTCGTGAGTGACCTCGGCCCGCTCGGGGACTGGGGGCTCACCCTCGAGAAGGACGAGATCGTCGTCGATCAGACGATGGCGACCGGCCGGCCGGGGCTCTGGGCCGCGGGGGACATCACGACCTATCCCGGGAAGCTCAAGCTCATCGCGACAGGCTTCGCCGAGGCGAGCATGGCGGTGAATCAGGCGGTGCACTGGATCTACCCGGACAAGAAGGTGAATCCCGGACACTCCTCCAACCTCGCGGTCTTCGGGCAAAAGGACGAGTGAGGTGATGCGCCGGGCGCCGGGACTCGCGACGGTGATGGGGCTGATGCTCGCCGCGCAGGTCGCCGGCGCGCAGGAGACCCGGTGCGAGCGCGGCGATACCGAGGTGCGGGAGGTCCGCTTCAGCGGCAACACCGCCTTCACCGACGATGAGCTCTTGGTCGGGATCGTCACCACCCCGTCGTCGTGGCTGCGGCGGACCACGCGCTACTTCGGGGTGAAGCACTGCCTCGCCCCGCGCGAGTTCCCGCGGGACGTGGAGCGCCTGCGGGTCTTTTACCGGAACCACGGCTTCGTCGAGGTGCAGGTCGACACCGTCGTCACGCGGGTCCGCGACGAAGCGGTCACGATCCGGTTCGAGATCACCGAGGGGGAGCCGATCCTCGTCGATCGCGTCGTCGTCGATGGGCTCGAGGCGGTCCCCGAGGCGCTCGCCATCCAGCGCGGCCTTCCGGCCGCCATCGGCGAGCCCTTCGATCGCTACGCCAATCGCGCCACGCTCGACACGATCACGCGACGGCTCCGGAACACAGGCTATCCCGAGGCCGAGGCCTTCCTCGGCTACGACATCCGGTTCCTCGAACGCCGGGCGACGGTACGGTTCGACGTGGCGCCGGGCCCGCGGCGGCGGCTCGGGGAGATCCGCGTCCTCCGGAGCGGACCGAACGGCACGCCGCCGGAGATCTCGACGGGTGCGGTCCGCAACCTCGCGGGGCTCGGCACCGGGGAGCTCTACCGGGAGCGGCAGCTCGAGCGCGCGAAGCGACTCCTCTACCAGAGCGAGGCCTTCGCGAGTGTCGAGGTGCGCCCGTTGCTCGCGAACGCCGACTCGGTCCTCCCGGTCGAGATCGAGGTCACGGAGGCCGCGCTCGGGAATGCCCGCTTCGGCGCCGGGATGGCCAACCTCGATTGCCTGCGCACCACGGCGGAGCTCACGCGCCACAATGTCTTCCAGACCGCGTCGCGGCTCGAACTGCGCGCCCGCGTCTCCAAGCTCGGCGCGGACCAGCTCTGCCCCGGCCTGACAAGCCGCGACCCCTACAGCCGGACGCTCAACTACTACGTCAGCACCACGGTCACCCAGCCGTTCATCTTCCGGACCCGATTCGTCCCCACCTACACGCTCTACCAGGAGCGGCGCGGCGAGTATCGGGCCTTCCTGCGTGAGGCGCCGATCGGGGTGAGCGCCTCCTTCTCGCGGGCGGTGGCCCCCCGCGCCCTCACCCTCGGCTACAGCATCGAACTCGGACGCACCGAGGCGCAGCCCGCGCTCTTCTGCGCCGTCTTCAATGCCTGCGTGGCCGCCGATCGCGAGGCCTTGCAGCGGTTCCAGCGGCTCGCCGTGGTGAGCGCGGCCACGAGCTACGCCCAGACCGACGATGCGATCTCCCCCTCGCGTGGACTCGCCCTCAGCGGGGACATCCGCTACGCGTCCAAGGTCGTGGGCTCCGATGCGGCGCTCGAGTTCGCTCGGTTCTCCCTCGACGGATCGGTCTACCGTCGGATCTCGGATGACGTCGTCCTGGCGATGCGCCTGCGGGTCGGGGGCGTGGTGGGGCCCACCCTCACCTTCGACGCCACCGAGCGGTTCGTGCCCGCGCAGGAGCGCCTCTTCGCCGGCGGACCGACCACCGTGCGCGGTTTCCGCCAGAACGAGCTGGGCCCTGCCGTGTACATCCCCGAGGCCTACGACACACTCGATGTCACCGGGCGGAGAGTCCAAGGCTTCGACGTCGGCGATACGGTCTTCTTCCAGGCCAGCGACTCCGGCGGACGCCGCGCCGTCCCCACCGGGGGGAACGCGATGGTCGTCGGGAACGTCGAGCTCCGCTTCGACAGTCCAGTCTTCCCGGAGCTGCTCAGTCTCGTCGCCTTCGCCGATGCGGGGCGGGTCTGGAACCGCGGGCTCGGGGTGGCGCGGCTGCGCTTCACCACGTTGGCGGTCACGCCGGGGTTCGGGCTCCGGGTCCGAACCCCGGTGGGGCAGATCCGCGCCGACGTCGGCTACAACCGCTATCGGCCCACCGCCGGCGCCGCCTACTTCGATGCCCCCCTCACCGAGGGAGGTGCCCTCTACTGCGTGAGTCCCGGGAACACCCTCCCGGTCACCAAGGTGGTGGAGGAGGGGATCGCCCGCGTGGTGCAGGGGGGCGGGGCCTGCCCGGGCACCTATCAGCCAGTACGCGCCGAGAACGTCCTCAGCCGACTGACCTTCGCCTTCGCGATCGGGCAGGCGTTCTAGCATGGATTTCCGCCGCCGCCTCGTCCTCCTCATCAGCGCGCTCGCGATGTTCTGCCTCTGTGCGGGCGTCGTCGGCGGGTTCGTCGTGCTGACGCAGGGGGCCCGCGGCCGCGCCCTCCTCCGTGAGGGGGCGGAGCTCGCGCTTGGGTTCGCCGTGCGTGGACGCGTGCATCTGGGCACCCTTGATGGGACCTTCATCACCAATCTCACCCTGGATTCGCTCGAGATCCGTGACGTCGACGATGGCGCGCTGATCGCCACCGGGCCGATCCGCGTCACCTTCGACCCACGCGATCTCCTCGATGGCCGGGTCCTCGTCCGCTCACTCAGCGTCACGCGGCCGCGTCTCGATCTGCGGGAGGACAGCACCGGGCTCTGGAACATCGTCGAGACCTTCCCGGCCCCGGAGGGCCCGGCTGCCCCCCGCGGTCGAGGGGACTTCGGAAGCCTGGTCGTCCTCGAGCAGGTTGCGCTCCGGGAGGGTGCCGTGCGCGTCGTGCGAGCCGACACCGCCACCGCGCCGCTCGAGTGGACGTCGATCGACGTCGACCTCCCGCGCCTCCGACTCGCGCATCCGGACTCCGCCGGTCTCGCGCTCACCCTCGCGCGCGCCTCGTTCCAGGAGCGCTCCCTCCCCCTCGATGTCCGGGAGCTCGGTGGGGCGATTCGCCTGGCGAGCGATACCCTCTGGCTCGACTTCCCGCGGCTGCGGCTCGCCCATTCGCGGGCGCGCGTCGCGGGCTTCCTCGCCTGGGATGCGGGCGCCCCGATGCGGATGCGGATCCGGGTCGATGGGGATTCGATCGGGTTCGGGGACCTCCAGCCCTTCTCCACGTTCGTGCCGGCCGAGGGGAGTGCGCGGGGCGTGGTCGAACTGCGCGAGGCGACCGCAGCCGAGCAGGGGATCGAGATCGCCCTCTCGGCGCTTGAGGTGCGCGCGCGCGGGTCGCGCGTCCGCGGAGGACTGACCGTCGTCGTCGGCGGTCCGGCGCCCGTTGTGCGGGACATCGACCTCGAGGCCGCCCCGATCGATCTCGCCCTCGTCGCGGCCCTCACCCAGACCGCGCTCCCCGTGGACGGGACCATCGCCGGTCGCATGCGCGCGGCCGGTGGCCCTCTCGATCGCTTCGTCGTCGATCGCGCCGCCTTCACCTTCCGCGATCGTCGGGTCCCTGGGGCGGTGAGCAGCGCGCAGCTCCGCGGCGCCTTCGATCTCTCGCGCCCCGAGACCCCGGTCTTCCGTGGCGTCACCGTGCGCCTCGACTCGCTCGACCTTCGCACCCTGCACGCCATCGATTCCACTGTCCCCCGCCTCGCGGGGCAGGTGGTGGCCTCTGTGCGGCTCGACTCCACACTCCGGTCGCTCCGCTTCCGTGACCTCGACCTCCTGCATCGCGATGGGGAGGCACCGCCCTCGCAGATCGTCGGGGCGGGCCGCCTCTCCCTCGGGTCGGTCCCGAGCGTGGACGCGAGTCTCCTCGTCACCCCGCTCGCACTCGGGACCCTCGCCCAGTCCTTCCCCGCGCTCCCGCTCCGCGACGCCTATGCCGGTCCGGTCCGCCTCGTCGGGCGTGCCGATAGCCTCGCCGTCACCACGGAGCTCGCCGGTGCCTCGGGGCGGCTCGACGCCACGCTCCTCCTCGACGTGCAGGCCCCGCTCTATCGGCTCACCGGGCAGGCGGCGGTCACCGACTTCCGGCCGCGGCTCGCCTTCGCCGATACCACGCTCCCCGCCGGTGTCCTCTCCCTTCGCCTCACCTCCGACCTCGGTGGGGATTCGCTCCCCGACCTCATGGGGGAGGCGGCGCTCACCCTGACGCGCTCGCAGATCGAAGGGGTGCGCATCTTCGGCGGGAGTGCCCGTCTGCGCTTCGGCGACGGGGCGGTGATGGTCGATACCATCGCCATCGAGAGCACGGCGCTCGAGCTCAGTGCGGCGGGGGCCCTCGGGCTGCATGCCCCGGTGCGCGACTCGATCCTCGTCCGGGCGCGGATCGATTCCCTCGGCGGGCTTCGTCGCTGGATCACCTCCGAGGCCAGTGACTCCATCGCCGGGAGTCTGCGCCTCGATGGCGTCGCGGCGGGATGGATCGGTGACATCGCGGTCCGCACGGCGCTCGATGGCGAGGGACTCCTCCTCGCCGGGAGCACCGCCCGGCGGATCGATGGACGCCTGACGGTCCTCGGCCTCCCACGCCGTCCGGTCGGCACGCTCTCCTTCGGTGCCGACACGGTGGAGGCCGCCGGCTTCGGTTTCTCGCGCACCTTCGCCCGCGCCGCGCTCGACAGCGCAGGCGTCACCCAACTCGATCTCCAGATGACCGGGACGAGTGGGACCCTGGCCCGCGCGAAGGGGCGCCTCACCCCAGAGGGGGGGGCGACCATCGTGGGGCTCGACTCCCTGATCATCGCCACCGGGCTCCAACGGTGGGCCCTGATGGGTGGGGCACGGATCACCCAGCGGGGGGGAGGGCTCACCCTCGATCCCATCGTCGTGCGCGGCGGGACCGGATCCGAGTTGCGGATCGAGGGGACCCTCCCCGCCACCGGCCCGATCGATCTGCGCGCCGCCGCCCGCCAGGTCCCGGTCGCCGACCTCGCGGAACTCCTGCAGGTCACCGGCACCCAGCGGGGGCTCCTCGATCTCGAGGCCGAGCTCCGCGGATCGCGCGCCACCCCACAACTCACCGCCCGCGCCACGGTGCGTGAGGCGCTCATCGCCGGAGTGCGAATCGATTCCCTCGCGGCCACCGCGCAGGGGGGCACCGAGGGGATGCGCCTCACCGCGCGCCTCGGGCGCCGACCCACCCCGGATCTGCGCGCCGAGGCCGACCTCCCGATCCGCCTGCGCTTCGACGGCGGGACGGCGGGGATCGTCGATAGCGCCCCCCTCCGGGTCACCGTCCGCAGCGACTCGGTGAGTCTCCGCCTCCTCGACCTCTACACCGCCCCCAAGGCCACCGACCCCGGGACCTTCGCGCTCAACCTCGACGTCGGTGGGACCTGGGCGAAGCCGCGCGTCGACGGTGGACTCGTCGTGCGCGACGGCAACCTCCTCCTCGCCCCGCTGGGGGAGGTCACCTGGCGTGACGTCACGGCCGACATCGCCCTCGTCGGCGACAGCATCGCGATCCGCCGCGTGACCGCCACCTCGCGCTCCGACGGCCGCACCGGCCGCGGGGCGATCGCCGGATGGCTCACCTTCGCGGACCGCGAGAATCCACGCTTCGACGTCTCGGTACGCGCGAGCAACTTCCACGTCTACAACGTGCGTGGCGTCGCTGACGTGGATGTGTCGGACAGCCTGCGGCTCGCCGGCTCGCTCGCCGGGGCGACGCTCACCGGGGGCGTCACGGTCGAACGGGCCCTCGTGACGATCCCCGAGGTCGCCACCAAGAACGTGGTCTCGCTCGAGGCATTCGACCGGTTCGGGGCTGCCGATTCGAGCGTCGCCGCCCAACGGCTCCTCCCCGCGCGCTCCTCCTCGTTCATCGACAACCTGCAGATCCGCAACGTCCCGGTGCGCATGGGTCGCGATGTGCGGCTCTTCTCCAAGGACGAAGCCAACCTCTTCCTCGGCGGGGCCGTGAACATCACCCGCAGTCGCGCCGAGCGCGGGCGGGCGAGCGCTGAGACGCAGCTCGCGCTCACCGGGGCGCTGCAGACGGTGCGGGGGACTTATACGCTCAACCTCGGTCCCGTCAGCCGGAAGTTCGAGCTCGAGCGCGGGGAGGTGGAGTTCTTCGGCGAACCCGAGCTCAATCCCACGCTCGACATCTCCGCGATCCACACCATCCGGCAGTACAGTAAGCAGGGGTCGCAGCCCGACGTGCGCATCCGCGTCCAGATCGGGGGGACCTTGCTCGAGCCCACCCTCGCGCTCTCCACACCGGACTCAGCGCGCGTCAAGAACGCCGACCTCATCAGCTATCTCGTGACTGGTGGTCCGAGCTTCGAGATCGGCGCCGAGCCCACGGACTACACCTCGACCGCCGCCCGCGTGCTGATCGGATCCCTCGGCGGGTTCCTCAGTGGGAAGGCGGCGGGGGGGCTCTGCGATGACGCCGTGCTCTCCACCTCGGCGGCGGACCAGAAGCAGAAGGGCCTCGCGAACGTCGGGTCGAGCGTGCTCGAAGGGATGCGCTTCAACTGCGCCAAGGCGATCAACGACAATACCTTCGTCCGTCTCGATGCCGGGCTCTGTCAGGTGGGGCAGTTCGTCTCCGGCGGAGGGATGGGGACCGCGGCTTCCCTCGCCAATTCCATTGGCGTGAAGCTCGACTACATCATCCGCCCACAGCTCACCCTCTCGGCCGGTGTCGAACCCCCGACGAGCGCGGTGCTCTGCGCGCAGAACGTGAGTGCCCGTGGCTTCGTCCCCACGCCGCAGCAGTGGGGCATCGATCTCTTCTACGCCTGGCGGTTCTGATGACGGTCGTGCCCTCCGCTCCCTCCTCCCTCCGGCGCTTCGGTCTCGCCGTCGGGCATGCCACCGATGCGGCGGGGGGGACGGGATGCACGGTGATCCGCGGGATCGAGGGCCCGCATCGCGCCGCCTGTGCGGTGATCGGACGTGCGACGGGGTCGCGCGAGCTCGCGTTGCTGGAGCCCGGCCATCTCGTCGAGCGGGTCGATGCGATCCTCCTGAGCGGGGGCTCGGCGTACGGCCTCGATGCCACCGCCGGGGTGATGCGTTGGATGGAGCGCGCGGGGCGCGGCTTTCCGGTGGGGGGCGGGGTGGTCCCGATCGTGCCGGCGGCGGTCTGCTTCGATCTCGCGCCGATCGGTCGCTTCGACGCCCGTCCCACCGCGGAGATGGCGGAAGCGGCATGTGCGGCGGCGGTGAGCGACGGGATCGCGGAGGGGTCGGTCGGCGTGGGCACGGGGCTCACGGTGGGGAAGGCGTGCGGACCGGCGCAGGCGATGCGCGGGGGGTTCGGACTGGCCGTACACGAGGGCGCGGGGTGCGCCGCCGCGGCGATGGTCGCGGTCAATGCCTACGGCGATGTGCGCGATGCCTCGGGGACGATCCTCGCGGGGGCGCGTCGGGCGGATGGCGGCTTCGTCGACACGGCGCGGGCGCTCGCCGCGGGCGATCTCGCGTCGCAGGGGACGGCGCACGGGGCGGGGGGCTTCGCGCCGAACACCACGTTGGCGGTCGTCGCGCTCGACGCCGCCTTCACGCGACTCGAGTTGCAGGGGATCGCTCGTGCCGCCACCGCGGCGTATCACCGGCGCATCACACCCGCCGGGACGCAGGTCGACGGGGACATCGTCTTCGCGCTCGCGCCGATGGACGGGCCCCGCGCCCCCGTGGCGCAGGGGGAGATGCTGGCCGTCGCCGCGTTGGAAGAGGCGATCGAACGGGCGGTGCGCCTGGCGACCGCTCCCTAAGAGACCATCGCCCCCATCGGCGGGAGGGTCGTCGACCCCCCGCGCACGTGCAGCGGGAGCTCGGCACAGAGCTCGCCATCGAGGATCACTCGCATCGCGTGCGTCCCGGCGACCTGCACCGGGAGATCGATCGCCGCGATCACCGGGACGTCGAGTTCGAAGGCACCCGGTGGCGGCGCGCCCACCTCGAGTTCACCGGAGGAGGACCAGAGCTCCTGCTCCCCCGGTCCCACCCAGCTGAACCCGAGGGTGTGGCGCCCCGCGTCCTCGGCGTGCGCCTTGAGGCGCACCACCATCGTGGCGCGGGGATGGACGGCGGGGAGGGCGGCGACCTGGAGGGCATCGAACACGCCCAGGATGTTGAGCTTCCCTTCCTGGGAGATGTTGGCGGCGTCGGCGAAGAGGGCGAACGAGACGTGCATCGGGGAAAGATAGGGGTGGGGCCCCGACCCCCGTTAGACTTCATGGGATGTCCGTCACCCCTGCGCCCGTCCCTGCTCGGAGTTGGCTGGGTCTCCACGCCACGGAGATCGGTCTCGTCGCCATGGCGGTGATCTGGGGGGTGAACTTCTCGGTCATGAAGCATGGGACCCAGATGATGGACCCCCTCGCCTTCAATGCGCTCCGCATGGGGCTCGGGTGTGCGGTGCTGATGTCGATGGCGCTGCTCGGCGCGGGCGCGCTCCCGACCCTCGCCGATCGCTGGCGCCTCATGGGACTCGGGATCGTCGGGCACTGCATCTACCAGCTCTTCTTCGTCTTCGGGCTGGCGCGCACTCGGGCGGGGACCGCTGCGCTCGTCGTCGCGGCGAGCCCCGCGGCGGTCGCGATCGTCGCGCGCGCCTTCGGACATGAGCGCCTCACCCCGCGCGCCGTCTGGGGGATCGTCGCCTCGATCTCCGGTGTGATGCTCGTCGTCAGCGGGAGCCTTACCACCGACGGCACCGGGCATCTCATCGGCGACCTCCTGGTGCTCTGTGCGGTGATCGCCTGGGCCTTCTACACCAGCGGCCTCCTCCCCCTCGCCAAGCGGAACGAGGCGGTGCAGGTCGCGGCCTGGACCCTGCTCGGCGGGGTGATCCCCCTCGTCGCCTTCGCCACCCCGGCCTTGCTCCGCACCGAGTGGGGGACCATCGCCCTGAGTACCTGGGGGGCGGTCGTCTACGCTGGGGTCCTCGCGATGGTGATCGCCTATCTCTTCTGGTACCGCGGCGTCCATCACCTCGGGCCGACCCGCACCTCGATGTATTCCAACCTGCAGCCGATCGTCGCCGTCCTCTTCGCCTGGGCGGTCCTTGGCGAGGTCCCGACCCTTGTGCAGGGGATCGGTGCCGCTTCGGTCATCGGCGGCTTGTATCTGGCCCGGACGTGAAGACCGTCGTCCTCTTCGACATCGATGGCACGCTCTTGGTGAGTGGGGGGGCGGGGCGCCGCGCGATGGAGCGCGCGCTGAGCACCCACTTCGGGCAGAGCGGGCCGCGCGAGATGCGGTATGATGGGAAGACCGATCCCTGGATCGTGCGGGAATCGATGCGCCACGCGGGATTCACCGACGAGGTGATCGGGGCGCGCCTGCCGACGGTGATCGCTCACTATCTCGACCAGCTCGAAGACCACCTCGGCGAGACACGGGCGCTCCCCGGTATCCACGCGGTGGTCGATGCCGTCGAACAGGCCGATGATCTGGTGCTCGGCCTCCTCACGGGGAATGTCATCCGCGGGGCGGAGCTCAAGCTCGGCGCGATCGGGCTCGCCTTCGAGCGCTTCGTCGTCGGGGCCTTCGGTTCCGATCATGAGGATCGTCCCGCGCTCGCACCGATCGCCCAGGCCCGCGCGAGTGCGCATCTCGGCTATCCCGTCCCCGGGGAGCGGCTCGTCATCATCGGGGACACCCCGGCGGACATGACCTGTGGCCGAGGGGTCGGCGCCCGAGCGATCGGCGTGACCACCGGATCGTATGGGCATGACGACCTCCGCGCGCATGATGCCGTCGCGACCTTCGACGACCTGAGCGATACGGCGCGCGTCCTCGAGGTGATCCGCGGTGCGTGAGGTCGAGCTCAAGGGGATCCTTCCTGACCCCGAGGCCGCCATCGCGGTGCTCGAGAGGGCCGGCGCGACGTTGCTCTACCGCGGGCGACTCGAGGATCGCCGCTACGATACCCCCGAGCGTGCGCTCGCCCTCCGCGACCAAGTGTTGCGACTCCGCATCTACCGCACCGCGACGCGCGTCGAGGGGCATCTCGATTGGAAGGGCCCCACGCAGTATGTGGATGGCTACAAGGTGCGCGATGAGGAGACCACGACCCTCGGCGACCCCGCCGCACTCGCCCTGATGCTCGAGCAGCTCGGCTATGTGGTCACCCGGGAGATCGATCGAGAGATCGCACAGTATCGCGTGGCCGGCGCCGTGGTGCGGATCGAGCGCTATCCTCGGCTCGATGTCCTCGCCGAGGTGGAGGGGGAACCGTCGGCGATCGAGGCGGCGATCCGTCTACTCGGGGTCCCGCGCGAGGCCTTCACCACCGGGCGGCTCCCCGACTTCGTGCGCGAGTTCGAGGCGCGCACCGGGCAGCGCGCGGCGCTCTGTGATCGGGAACTCGCGGGCGACTATCGCTACGCCGCCGCCGATGCCTGACCTCGTGCTGCCTGATCTCCTCCGCGAGACGCGGTCGGTCGGCGTGCCCTCGGCGCCGGGCTCCGATCACGAGCGCCTGATGCGTCCCCTCCTCGCGGCGCACCGCACGGCGCAGGAGGCACGCACCCGTGAGGGGCAGCTCGAGGCGTTCGAGCCCGCGGCGCTCGAGCAGGGGTGGCGCACCCTCTGCCTCGAGTTCGCGGCCGAACGTCATCCGGCGTCGGTGCCCGACCAGCGGGCGCTCGTGGCGGAGCTCACCGCGCAGGGGACGGCGGTCTGGGCCGCCCTCGCCGACCTCGCGGTGGCGGCCCGCTGGATGCGCGTGGCCCCGTCGGCAGACGCATCGGTGGCCGCCGAGGCGTGGGTCCGGTGGATCGACGCGCTCCGTGCCCTCTTCACCGCCGTCGATCGGTGGTGGGGCGCGATCGTCCCCATCCTCGCCGAGGGCGCGGGCCGGCGGGGCGCCTTCTGGCGTCGCGTGCTCCAGAGGTCGGCATGATCGTCGGGGTGGGGTTCGATCTCGTCGCCATCGCGCGGATCGAGGCGCTCGTCGCCCGCCATGGCGCGCGCGCGCAGGACCGCCTCTTCACCGCCGGGGAGCAGGCCTATGCGGCGGCGCGTGGTCGCCCCGCGATGCATCTCGCCGCGCGCTTCGCCGCCAAGGAGGCGGCGTACAAGGCGCTGGCCGGGAGCGAGGAGGCGCGGGCCATCAGCTGGCAGGAGATCGAGGTCGTCCGCACCGATGGCGCCCCTGCGCTCGTGCTTCATGGTCGCGCCGAGGCGCGGGCGCGGGTGCTCGGGGTGCGACGGATCCATCTCTCGCTGACGCACACCGATGAGACGGCGGGCGCTTTTGTGGTGCTGGAGGCTGGAGGCTGGAGGCTGAAGGCTGAAAGCTGAAAGCTGAAGGCTGAAAGCTGAAAGTGAAACAGCGCTGTGCTTTAAGCCTTCAGCTTTGAGCCTTCAGCTTTGAGCCTTCAGCTTTGAGCCTTCAGCTTTGAGTCCCATCCAGACCGCGCCGCACGCCACGAAGGTCAGCGCGATCACCTGCGCGACGGTAAGCGGTCCCAAGAAGCGATCATCCTTGGCGCGCAGGAACTCCACGAGGAAGCGCTCGATCCCCTGGAGGACGCAGTAGGCCCCGAAGAGCCACCCCGCCGCGTGCTTGTGGTCGCGGAGCCGCCAGAGGATCGCGAACATCACGAGCCCCATCGCCGTCTCGTAGAGCTGCGTCGGGTGCACGGCGAGGACCTGTGATGGGGGCAGGTCCGCATAGCCCTGCAGTCCGAACTGCTGCACGAGGTTCGCCACCGTGCTCGGCGGCGCTCCCTCAGGGAAGGCCACGGCGAGCGCGCCGTTCCACGGCCGCCCATAGTCATCACCGACGGCCCAGCACCCGGTGCGCCCCACCGCATAGGCCGCGGCCAGTGCTGGCGCCGTGGCATCGGAGATCTCGGCGAAGGAGCGCTTCTTGCTCTTGATGACGATCACGCTGGCGAGGATCCCGCCGATGAGGCCGCCCCAGTAGACGAACCCCGCGCGGCTCAGGATCGCGCCCGGATCCCCCGTGAGGATCGCATAGTAGAGCTTGGCGCCGAGGAGCCCGCCGATCACCGCGCCGACGGTGACGTCGGCCATGATCCCACTCTCCTGCCCGCGGCGATCGAGCTCCTCCGTCGCGACCATCTGGCCGATGACGAAGGCGAGGAGCATGCCCAGCCCGAACCCGGTGATCTGGAGGGGACCGAGGTCGTAGGCGAAGGGATGGTGCGTGATCGGAGTCATGATGAGGGAATCCTAGCGGCGCGGGGCCGTGGCGTCGACGAGGCCGGGGATCGGGCGGGTGGCGTGGGCGTTGAGCGAGGCGTCGTGCCGTACCCCGCGCGCCAAGTGGAAGAGCGCCGCCGCGCCGATCATCGCGGCATTGTCGGTGGCGAGTCGCGGGGTGGGGGCGAAGACCGTCCCGCCGAAGGCCGCGGCCGCCTCGCGCATCGCCGTCGCGAGGGTCGTGTTGCATGCGACCCCACCCCCGAGGACGATCCGCGTGCGGCTATGGGCCTCCGCGGCGCGCACGGTCTTCGCGACGAGCGTGTCGACGATCGCGTCGTGGAACCCCCGTGCGATATGCGGGCGGTCGCGGTCGAGGTCGTCGCTCCCGCGCACCGCGAGGAGGACCGCGGTCTTGAGCCCGCTGAAGGAGACGTCGAAATAGTCGGGATCGCCGAGCTGCTGTCCACCATTGAGCATCGGGCGTGTGAAGCGAAAGCGTGTCGGGTCCCCCGCACGCGCGAGCGCTTCCACATGCCGCCCGCCGGGGTAGGGAAGCCCCAAAAGCTTCGCGACCTTGTCGAACGCCTCCCCCGCAGCGTCGTCGCGCGTGGCCCCGAGGAGTCGATACTGCCCCCACGCCTCGACGTCGATGAGGAGGGTATGCCCCCCAGAGACGAGGAGGGCGGTGAAGGGTGGGACGGCGTCGGGATGCTCGAGTGCCGTCGCGAAGAGATGGCCCTCCATGTGATGCACGCCGATCACTGGGATCTCGAGCGCCGCGGCAAGCGCCTTAGCGTAGCTCACGCCCACGAGGAGCGCCCCGACGAGCCCCGGCGCATGCGTCACCGCGATGGCGTCGATCCCGTGCGGTTCGCCGTTCGCTTTCAGCTTTGAGCCTCCAGCCTTCAGCTCTACCCCCGCCTCGCGCAAGGCTTGCCGCACCACAGGCACGATGGCGGTGAGATGCTCCCGTGACGCGATCTCCGGGACCACCCCACCGAAGATCCGATGCACATCCTGCGAGAGGATCACGAGCGACTCGAGCCGCGGCGCGGTGGCTGTCCCACTCACCACCGCGGCGGAGGTCTCGTCACAGGAGCTCTCGAGAGCAAGGACGCGCATGGATCGCGTGGTCGGTGGCGTGAGGTGGAACGCGGGTCGCGGGTGAGAGCAGCGGGGGCGCGTGCTACGGTCGTGGCTCGGCCAACAACCGCTCGAGCTGGGCGACGTTCGCCTCGCTGTCCCACGCTTCGGCGCCGATACTCCGCCGGCGGATCGTCCCATCGCGTCCGATGAGGAAGGTTTCGGGGACACCGGTGGTCTGGTAGATCCCCTCGATTCCCTTACTCGCGTCATGGAGGAGCTCGAACGAGAGTCCAAGCTCATCCGCGAACTCGCGGATCCGACGCGCGCTCCCGGGATCGTCCACGCTGACCGCGACGATCTTGAGGCCCTTGGGGCCGAGCCGCTCTTCGAGCCGCTGCATGGAGGGCATCTCCACACGACACGGGCCACACCAGGTCGCCCAGATGTTGAGGAGCACTACGTCCCCCTCATAATCGTCGATCCCCTTGGTCTCGGGCGCCCCGGTCTTCGGTGCCTCGGCCCCGGTCGCGCCGCTCGCCGCTACCGGGATCGCCGCGAAATCCGGTGCCGCTGCCCCGATCTTGAGTGGGAAGAGCTCCGGTGCGAGCCGCAGCATCGCCACCCAGAGCGCCACCCCCAGCGCCACGGAGGTGGCGAGGATCACGAGCCACTGCTTCCGCTCCGTCATACCCGCCCCTGGCAGAGGGCTCGGAGCGCGCGCACCTCGGCGGCCGGATCCGCCGCCGAGAAGATCGCGTTCCCCGCGACGAAGGTGTCGGCCCCCGCCTGCCAACAGGGGGTGATCGTCTCACGTGCGATCCCGCCGTCGACCTCGAGGACCGCCGTGCTCCCGATGCCGTCGAGCAGCTGGCGCGCGCGCTGGATCTTCCCCACCGAGCCCGGGATGAAGCGCTGCCCCCCGAAGCCGGGGTTCACGCTCATGATGAGGAGGAGATCGATGTCGGCGGCCACCTCGCGGACCGTCTCGAGCGGAGTCGAGGGATTCATCGTCACCCCCGCCATCACACCGAGCTCCTTGATGCGCATCACCTGTCGATGGAGATGCGGCGCCGTCTCCACCTGGATCGTCAGCGTCGCCGCTCCCGCCTGCACGAACGACTCGAAGTACTTCTCGGGCTGCTCGACCATCAGGTGCACATCGAGCGGGAGCGTCGTGAGCCGCTTGCAGGTCTCGATCACCTTCGCGCCGAAGGTGAGGTTCGGGACGAAGTGCCCATCCATTACATCCACATGCAGCCAGTCGGCGCCCGCCGCTTCGAGCATCGCGAGCTGCTCGGCGAGCTGTCCGAAGTCGGCGGAGAGGAGGGAGGGGGCGATGCGCACGGTGCGGGCGGTCATATCACACGGGTCCTCGGCGGAGGCGAGCGGCGAACGAGCCATCGGTCCCATGGCGCTGCGGGAGGACGCGGAGACGTCCCGCGTCGAGCACCGTCGCCGGCACCGTGCCGGCCGGCGGGGGATCGAGGGTCCAGTCGGGGTGATCGGCGAGGAACGACTCCACCTGCGCGTCGTTCTCCTCCGGTTCGAGCGAACAGGTGGAGTATATCAGGAGCCCGCCGGGGGCGACGGCACCAGCCGCCGCGCGGAGGATCGCGCGCTGCGTCGCCGCCATCACCGCGAGGTCGGAGGGTTTGAGGCGCCACCGCGCATCGGGGTGGCGTCGGAAGGTGCCGGTGCCGGTGCAGGGGGCGTCGACGAGGACCACGTCGCAGGGGGCGAGCGAGGCGGCCTCGCGCGCATCGAGGACGATCGGGGTCACCGTTTCGAGCCCCAAGCGCGCGACCGTCTCCTCCACCCGGGTGAGCCGGCGCTCCGAGCTGTCGGCGGCGATCACCTCGCCCGCGGTGCGGGCGAGCTCGACGGCCTTCCCGCCGGGCGCCGCACAGAGGTCGGCGACGCGTGCCCCCACCGGGACCGCCGCATAGCGGACCACGAGGGTCGCGGCGGGATCCTGCACGAAGCAGCGCCCGTCGCGGAAGGCGGCGAGCCCGCGCAGCGCCGTCCCCGCGCCGAGTTGGATTGAGTCGGCGACGAGCGGCGCATCGGCGACGGAGACCCCATCGGCCTCGAGCATCGCCTCGAGTTGCTCCCGCACCATGCCCCAGGGGCGCACGATCATCGGCGCCTCGGTGTTGTTCGCGGCGAGCAGTGCGCGCGTCTCGTCGGCGCCCCACCGCGCCACCCATCGCGCGACGAGCCAGCGCGGGTGCGAGAATTCGAGGGCGAGCGCATCGATGGGATCGGTCGGCGCGGCAGGGAGCAACGCCTCTCGCTCACGATCCACGCGCCGGAGCACCGCGTTCACGAGTTTGCTCGCGCCGAGCCCATGGCGCCGCTTCGCCAACTCCACCGTCTGCCCGATCGCCGCATAGGGCGGCACGCTCCCCATCTCGAGGAGTTGATAGACGCCGAGCCGCAGGAGGTCGACGATCTCAGGATCGAGCGTGGAGAGGCCACCGGTGGTGCGCGTGGCGAGGATGGCATCGATCCACCCGCGCTTCCGGAGCATCCCCCAGCAGAGCTCCTGGGTCCACCGACGGTCACGCGGGTCGAGCTGGGTGGCGCGCCGGTCGAAGGCGTGATCGAGCAGCGCCCCGCCGCGGACATCGGCCAACGTCTCGGCGGCGGCGATCCGGCTCGGGGTGATCGTGGCGAGGGCGGCGGGCATCGGCGCTTACGCGGGCAGGTCCCAGCGATCCCCCACCTGCACCCCACGCCCCTGATGCCAGTCGAGTGCGGCGAGCCGGCGCTTGCCGGCGGGGTGCACGGTCTCGATCGCCACCGCGCCGCTCCCGCAGGCGATGATCATCCCCATCTCCCCGATCTCGAGGACCTCGCCCGCCTCGCCGCGTCGATCGGTGATCGGTCGGGCCCCAAAGCAGCGGACCTCGGTGCCACGCAGCACGCCCCAGGCCCCGGGCCGGGGATCGTAGGCCCGGATCGCACGAGCGACCTCCACGGCGGGCGCCCGGAAGTCGAGTCGCGCCGCGGCGCGATCGATCTTCGGCGCATAGGTCACCTGCGATGCGTCCTGCGGGGTCTCGCTCACCTCGCCGAGCTCCATCAGCGCCAAGGCCTCCACGATCCCCTCCGCCCCCACCTCGGCGAGTCGCTCGGTGAGCTCGCCGCCGGTGGTCTGCGGTGCAATCGGGACGCGCTCCACATGGAGCACCGGCCCTGCATCGAGGGCGAGCACCATCCGCATGATGCTCACCCCCGTCATCTCGTCGCCGGCAAGGATCGCGGCTTGGATCGGCGCTGCCCCGCGCCAGCGCGGGAGGAGCGAGGCATGGATATTGAGCGTGCCACGTGTCGGGAGATCGATCACCTCTTGCTTGAGGAGATGTCCGTACGCGACGACCACGTTGAGCTCGGGCGCGAAGGCGCGAAGGGCCGCCATGAACTCCTCGCCGCGCGGGCGCTCCGGCTGCAGCACCGGGATCCCCTCCTCGAGCGCGACGACCTTCACTGGAGACGGTACCAGCGTCGAGCGTGAGCGGCCCTGCGGACGATCGGGCTGCGTCACCACCGCGACGACGTCATGTCCCTCTTCGATGAGCGCACGAAGGGCTGGGGTCGCGAACTCCGGAGTCCCCCAGAACAGGATGCGCATCTAGAGCCGCTGGTCGTGGTCGTGCGCGCCATCGGCCACGGTGGTGGCGGGCGCGGCAGGGAGCACACGCATGTGCTGCGGATACTTCCCCTTCTCCTTCTCCCAGTCGGCCATCGCACTGCGGCGCTTGAGGAAGCTTAGATGATCGATGAAGAGCTTCCCGTCGAGATGGTCGATCTCGTGCTGCAGGCAGACGCCGAGGAGCTCGGTCCCGGTCACTTCGATGGGGGTTCCGTCGCGATCGAGGGCGCGTACGGTGACCTGTGCGCTCCGCTCCACCCAGCCGAAGACGTCGGGGATCGAGAGGCATCCCTCCTCCCATTTGATCTTCCCGTCCCGGGCGATGATCTCGGGATTGAAGAGGGTGAGGAGGGTCTCGCCGACCTCCACCACGCAGAGGCGCTCGGAGCGCCCGACCTGAGGTGCTGCGAGGCCGACGCCGTCGGCGGCGCGCATGGTGTCGATCATGTCGTCCGCCAACCGCCGCAGGGCATCCGTCACCGCCGTCACGGGCGTCGTCGCCTGACGGAGGATCGGATGGCCAAGGACGGTGAGCGGAAGGACCGCCATCAGGGCTGCGCCTCGGGGCTCCCGCCGACCGAGGCGATACGCCCTCGCGTCACGACGAGCTTCGACTCCCCGCTCTTGATCGTGAGGTGATCGCCAAGCGCGGCCTTCTCGCCGAGCTCCTTGATGTGCACCACCTCGCCGACGATCCCGCCGGCGGTGAGGATCTGATCCCCCTTCTTGATGGCGAGGATCGCCGTCTCATGCGCCTTCCGCTGCTTCTGCTGCGGGCGGATCATGAGGAAGTAGAAGATCGCGAAGATGGCGCCGATCTGGAACAGGAAGGGCGCGAGCGCGGCACCGCCGCCGGGGCCCGGGGCGGTCGCCTGCAGGAAGAGCGTCGGAAGGGACATCGGTCGGGTCTGGTGAGGGGGACTGGACCCTGAAATCTAACGCCCGGCCTCCCGTGGACGGGGCCAACGACGCCCTCCGAACACCCCTTACCGGATCAACATCGCGTCGCCGTACGAGTAGAACCGGTACCGCTCTTGGACCGCCACCTCATACGCATGGCGCATCAGGTCATACCCCGCCATCGCCGCGACCAGCATCAGCAGGGTGGAGCGGGGGAGATGGAAGTTCGTGATGAGGTGGTCGGCCCCGCGTACCGGGTGGGGAGGGCGGATGAAGATCGCCGTCTCCCCTGTCGCCGTCCCGTAGCGGCCGTCGGCACCGACCACGGTCTCTAGGGTGCGGAGCGCCGTCGTCCCGACCGCACAGACCTTCCCGCCTGCCCCGCGGGTGGCGTTCAGGAGCGCCGCCGCCCCCTCGGGGAACTCGTACCACTCGCTATGCATCGCGTGCTGGGCAGGATCGTCGACCTCCACCGGCTTGAACGTTCCCGCTCCCACATGGAGCAGCACCTCGGCGCGCCGGACGCCCTGCGCCTCGAGCGTGGCGAGGAGCGCTGGAGTGAAGTGGAGCCCCGCCGTCGGTGCGGCCACCGACCCCTCCTGCTTGGCGAAGACGGTCTGATAGCGCTCGACATCGGTCGCCGAGTCGGCGCGCTCGATGTACGGGGGGAGGGGGACATGCCCATGGGCGGCGATCGCCGCGGCGGGATCCTCGACCAAGAGCCGTACGATGCGGGTCCCACGCGCGGTGGCCGCGCCGATCTCCACCGTGAAGTCGGGGGCGATGGTCACGACGCGCCCTGGCTTGAGCTTGGCCCCCGGCTGCACCATCGCCTCCCACGCCACGGCATCGAGCGAGGTGCCCTCCAGCGGGCGCAGCAACAAGACCTCCGCCGGTGCCCCCGAGGCCCGGGTGCCGAGCAGGCGCGCCCGAAAGACGCGCGTGGTGTTGAGCACCAAGGCATCACCGGTGCCGAGATACTCCGGGAGGTCGCGGAAGATGCGATGCGTGATGGTCCCCGTCGCGCGGTCCACCACCATCAACCGACTCTCGTCGCGCCGCGCCGCCGGTGTCTGCGCGATCAGGGTGGTCGGGAGGGGGAAGTCGTAATCGGCGGTACGGGTGCCGTCGGGGCGGCGGGTCATGCGTCGGTCATCTCACGATGGGGAATCGGCGGTGCGGTGGCGCCGAGGCGCTCAGAACAGCTCGGGCTGCGCCCCGCTCGCGGCGCTCGGCGGCGGATACCCGAGATGCCGATACGCCTGCGCCGTCGCCATGCGCCCGCGCGGGGTGCGCTGCAGGAAGCCATGCTGCACGAGGAAGGGCTCGTAGACCTCCTCGAGTGTGTCGGCCTCCTCCCCCACCGCGGCGGCGATCGTCCCCACGCCCACCGGGCCCCCCTCGAACTTCTCGATGATCGCACGCAGCAAGCGCGTATCCATCTCGTCGAGCCCGAACTCGTCCACGTCGAGCATCGCGAGCGCCTCGCGGGCTACCGCCTTGGTGATATGCCCCCCGGCCTTCACCTCGGCGAAGTCGCGCACGCGGCGCAACAACCGATTCGCCACCCGCGGGGTCCCGCGCGCCCGACGCGCCAGCTCCTGCGCCCCCGCGGCGTCGATCGACGAGCCCAGCACCGTCGCGGTGCGATGGATGATCTCCTCGACCTCCCCCGCCTCGTAGTAGTTGAGGCGGAGCTCGATCCCGAAGCGTGCGCGCAGCGGGGCGGTGAGCATCCCGAGCCGTGTCGTCGCCCCGATCAGGGTGAAGCGCTCGATCGGCATGGTGATCGTCTGTGCCTTCGGTCCCTCGGAGAGACGGATGTCGATCTTCGCATCCTCCATCGCCGGGTAGAGGAACTCGTCGATCACCGGCCGGAGCCGATGGATCTCGTCGATGAAGAGGATGTCGCCGGCTCGGAGGTTCGTGAGCGTCCCGACCAGGTCCCCCGGCTTCTCGAGCGCGGGTCCCGAGGTGGTATGCAGGTTCACCCCGAGCTCGCGCGCGATCAGCTCCGCGAGCGTCGTCTTCCCGAGCCCCGGGGGGCCGAAGAGCAGGGTGTGATCAAGCGGCTCCCGCCGCGCGAGCGCCGCATCGAGGTAGATCCGCAGCGCGTCCTTCACCTTCGCCTGCCCGATGAACTCCGCCAGCCGCTGCGGACGGAGCGAGAGCTCGACGACCGACTCGTCGGCGAGGGATTCCGGGGTGGTGATCTCGGGGCGGGACATGCGGGGAATCTACGAGGGAGGGAGCGCGGGGGCTTACCGCCCGAGGGCCGCCAGCGCCCGCCGGATCAGCTCCGCCGTCGACTCGTCCTTCGGCCCCTCCTCGAGCGCCCGGCGCACCGCGCGTTCCGCATCGCCCTGCTGATACCCGAGCGCGACCAGCGCCCGCACCGCATCGGTGCCCGGCCCACCCACCGACCCGCCGCGCTCGGCTCCCCCGGCACCGGCGCCGAGGACCTCGCCCCCCTCGAGCTTGTCGCGGAGCTCGAGCACCAATCGCTCCGCGAGCTTCTTTCCCACCCGCGGCACCTGCGTCAGCGTCGCGAGGTCTCCCTCGCGCACCGCGCGGATCAATCGCGCCCCGGTCAGGGTCGAGAGGAGGTTCATCGCGAGGGCCGGCCCGACCCCGGTCGTCCCCATCAACCGCTGGAAGAGCCGACGCTCCTCCGCCGTCGCGAAGCCGTAGAGCGTCCAGGCATCCTCGCGGATCACCTGGGCGATGTGCAGCGCGACATCGCCTCCTGCCCGCGGGAGGGTCTCCACCACCGAGAGGGGGACCAGCACCTCGTACCCCACGCCGCCGGTGGTCATCACCTCGATCCGGTCGAGCCCCTGCGCGACCAACGTCCCCTGGAGCCGCGAGATCATCGACCCTTCCCCGCGCCGAGGCCAGGTCCGGTGGGACGCGCCGCCAACGCCCGCGCCAACGGCGCGCGGAGCGCGCAGGTGAGCGCCGCCGCCACGCCATCGGCGGCGTCATTCGGTTCGGGGGCACGGGTGAGCCGGAGCAGCTTGGTGAGCATGAACTGGACCTGGGTCTTGGTCGCGGCGCCGGTGCCGGCCACCGCCTTCTTGATGTCCGCCGGAGGATACTCGTGGATCGGGAGTCCCGCCTCCGCCCCCGCGAGGAGGATCACCCCGCGGGTGTGTCCGAGGACGATCGTCGTGCGCACGTTCCGCGCGTAGAACACCGCCTCCACCGCCATCGCATCGGGACGGTGCCGCGCGAGGAGCTCGCGGACCCCCGCGCTGATCTCGCGCAACCGCTCGGGCAGTGGGGTCTCGGGTCTGGTCCGGATCACCCCGCACTCGACGAGCGTCGGTCGGGGATCGGCGCGCACCACGCCGTACCCGGTGACGGCGGTGCCTGGGTCGATGCCAAGGATCAGCACGGGCGCCGCCGCGGCACCGTGCTCACCCCGCCGACAGCTCCGAGACGTCCACGTCGACGTTCGCGTCGACCTTCTGCACGTCGTCCAGATCCTCGATCGTTTCGAGGAGCTTGAGCAACTGCTCCGCGGTCGCCCCCGCCACCTGCACCGTGCTCTTGGGGATCCACGAGAGCGTCGCATCGGTCGCGACGAGCCCTACGCGCTCGAGCCCCTGCTTCACCGCATGCAGGTCGGCGGGCGCCGTCGTCACCACGAAGTGATCGTCCTCGCGGACCAGGTCCTCGGCGCCTGCCTCCAGCACCGGTTCCATGATCGTCTCCTCGTCCCGGCCATTCGCGGCGATCGTGATGATCCCCTTGCGATCGAACAGGAACGCGACGGAGTTGCTGGTGCCGAGGTTGCCGCCGCCGCGCGAGAGCTTGGCGCGGATCTCCGCCACCGTGCGCGTCGGGTTGTCGGTGAGGGCCTGGATCATGAGCGCGACGCCCCCCGGCCCATACGCCTCATACAGCACCTCGGTGTAATCGACCCCCTCGAGCTCGCCCGTCCCCTTCTTGATGGCGCGCTCGATGTTCTCCTTGGGGCACGACTGCGCCTTGGCGTTCTCGATCGCGGTGCGGAGACGGGGGTTCCCGTCGGGATCACCGCCCCCCGCCTTGGCGGCGACGGTGATCTCGCGCAGCAGCTTCGTGAACATCGCACCACGCTTGGCGTCAGCGGCCGCCTTGTAGTGCTTGATCTGCTTCCATTTGCTATGACCGGCCATCGGACGTCGGAGGAGAGGAGGAGGGGCGTCCGGGCCCTAGCGCCACCGCACGGTGAGGCCGCCGCGGAACCCGGAGAGGCTCGTCTCGGTGCCATCGGCGGTCGAGAGGAGCGCGCCGGTGCTGAGCCCGACCGAAGGATACACTGCGAGGGCCCCGAGTCCGAGCCGGGCGCGGATCCCGACATGCACCAGGTTCCCGGCTCGGACCCCATCCACCTGCCAGAGGCGGAGCTCGGCCATCGGCTGGAGGAGCACCCCCTTCACCTCAACGCTCGCCCCGCCCGCCACATTGAAGACGTTTTCCCCGGGGGCGGGGCCCCCCAACTGCTCCCCGGCCAGCCGGAAGAGGTTCCACGCCGAGAGGTAGGCCTGTACCCCCCGCACCGGGAATGACCATCCGGCCGTTGCGATGAGACGGTCCCCGGTGCTGTAGGTCGTGGTATCCGCCACATCCACGCCGAAGGCGCTATACGAGAGCCCGAGGTCGATCTGGCCATCACCGACTGGGCGGTCGACGCCGACGCGGAGTCGCACCTCGTCCGACGGGGTGAAGCGCAGCGGTGCCGCGTCCACCTCGAAGGCGTCGAAGCGCGTCGCCTTCCGGAGACTCGTCCCGACCCCGAGGTTCCAGTCGCCGATCGGCCGCGCGTAGGCCACGCCCCCCGTGAGGGCGAACCCATTCCCCATCGACGACACCCCGTAGTTCAGGAAGTCGTTCCCGATCTGCCCCGCCGCCTCCTGCTGGTCCGCCGGGATCAGATACTGCCCCGTCGGGAGGTTGAGGCCGGCGGTGAGGAGCAGCGATTCGCCCAGGGTGTAGTTCCCGCGGAGTTGGGTGTCGGTGAGCCCGGCGATCGAGCTCACCGACGCGCCATTCACCGAGACCTCGCTCGTCGCGAAGGCGGTGCTCAGGTCCATCGAGAAGCGCTCACTGATGGGGAGGAGCACCACGAATGGCAGGGTGCGCTGGGAGACCATGCGCTTCGTGGCCCCCGAGCCGAACCCGTACGAGGTCACCGACGGGGCCCCGATCACCGCGAGCTCGTCCCGCAGTTGGGCGCTCGCGAGCCGCGGGGTGGCGGTCACGAGCGCCGCGACGACCAACGCGGCCAGGGCACGGCGCGGCGTGGGGCGCATCGATATGCCGCTCATGGCCGGCGGATGATGATCGTCACCGTCCCCGTGCGATTCGGGACATCGGTGCCGGTGGTGGAGGTCGTCGGGTCACGCTGCGGTGGGGCCTGCGGTGGGACCGCGGCGCTCGGTGTCGTCTGGACCGCGATCGCCGGGGGGTTCACCGACTGCGCCGCCGTCGAGAGCGTCGTCGCGACGGGATTGGGCGTCGGGTTCCCGGTCATCGCAGCGGTGAGCGCCGCGCCCTCGTTCCCCGTCCGGAGGTTCGACTCGATCACCACCGACGCCACCTCCACCGTCTGCACCGCTGCCTGTGCGGCGGCCTGGGTGGTCTGCGCCCGGACCGCCGCGAGCCCGAACCCGGGGTCCAGGGATCGCGCATCATTGAAGAACCGCGCCGCATCCTCGAACCGCCCATCATCCGCCGCCTGCAAGCCGCGGCTGTACTGGAGGAAGGCATCCAAGTTGTTCGTCGGGCGCCGCTCGATCGCCTGGCGCTCCGCCGGCGTCAGCGTCACCCCCAGCTGGTCGAAGAGCTGGAAGACGAGGGCCTTCTGCATGGCGAAGAGCGCATCGAGCGCATCGGTCACCGTCGAGGGGGTGCCGAGGGTCCCGTCCGCCACCGTCACCAGCCGCGCATCGAGACTCAAGCGGTCCCCGCCCTCCTGGACGATTACCCCGCTCACCAGCGTCCCCGCCTGGATCAGGCGCCCGGCCCGGACGGCCGTGGTCGCCTCCACCCGCCCGGACTCGGCGAGCCGGATCTCATCGGCGATCGCCTGCATCCGGTCCCGTTCCACCACCGTCAGCTGCGCCGAGCGGCTGAGGTCGGTGATCAGTAGCTCCGCCACCCCGCGCTCCAATGGCTTGAGCGAGCTATCGCTCCCACTGAACACCAGGGGTGGGACCGCCACCACGCGCGGGGATCCCGTCGTCCCCGCCAACGTCGCCTCGTTCGCCACCGCCGCCTTCGCCGAGGCGACCGCCTCGTTGCGCGCGAGCGCCACGAGCCGCGCCTGGATGTCGTCCTTCACCTTGGCCGTCTTCCCGACCTCGAGATAGGTCGTGTAGGCCCGGCGTGCCGCGGTCAGGTCGCCGAGCGCCTCGGCGGCGAGCCCCGCGTAGAGGGCGCTCACCCCGTCGGTCGGGTCGAGCTGGCGCGCGCCCTCGAGGACCGTGCGCGCCGACTCGTAGCGCTTCGCCTTGTAGTACGCGATCCCCAGCGCGCGGAGGGCGGGGACACTCTGTGGGGATCGGTCGCGCGCTGCCTCGAGCCGCGGGATCGGGTCTCTGCCACGCCCCTGTGCGCTCAGCGCAGAGGGGAGGGCGACAAGGAGCACGATCAGTAGGCGCGACCACACCATGAGCATCTCCGACCGGGGCACCTTCGTGAGGGATCGAGCGGGCAGCTGCCCAATCTTACGGCGCGCGCGGGGGCGCCAGCAAGACGACGGGGGCCCCTTGGAGCGCCTCGATCAATCGACTCACCTCACGACGCGCCGATCGGTCCATCGGGGTCGGGACCAGCTCGAGGAGCGCCACCAACGCCTCGGCGGCTCCCTGGGGGCTCTGTCCCTCGGAGCTGGCGATGCACCGGAGCACCGCGGTGCGGATCTTCGCTGCCAAGGTCACCGAGGTGAGCCACCCTCTCGCGGCCTCCGCGCGCGCCCCCCGGGTTCCCGCCGCCAACCCCTGATCGGGACAGAGGCCGGCGACGAGCCGAGCCGCCATCAAGACCCCGAGCAGGGTCTCCCGTTCCCCCCCGATCGGGGCCCGTGCCGCCGCCGCGAGCAGCGCCGGACAGGCGAACCCGGCACGCGTCGGGGAGAAGGTGGGGAGGAGGGGGGGCACCCCGCCAAAGTGTCGCGGGAGTGGGGGACGGCGGAAGGGGCGCGTATCTTTCAAGGATGCGCGTGTACCGGCGGCTCCTGCGGTTCCTGCGACCGCATGCGTGGCGGCTCGGCGGCAACGTCGTCCTGAACGTCCTGGCGGCCGCCCTCGATGGCGTGGCGTTCACCCTCCTGATCCCCTTCCTGAATACCCTGTTCGGGCTCCCCTCGCAGATCGCGACCGGGATGGGATGGTTGACCACGCTGCAACAGGTGCTCATCGGCCCCTTCTTAGACCCGGCCGACCCCATGGGATCGCTCCGGGCGGTGATCCTCGTCATCCTCGGGATGGTCGCCCTCAAGAACCTCGCCCTCTGGGGTGGGGGACAGTTCGGGGCCTCACTCCAGGAATACATCACCCGCGACCTCCGGCACGCGGTCTTCTCGCATCTGCAGCGGCTCCCATTGGTCTGGTTCAGCCGCACCCGCACGGGGCAGGTGATCGCACGCGTCCTCACCGACACCGAGCAGACCAAGGCGGTGCTGGCTGAGGTCGCGACGCGCTCCATCCAAAACATCGCGACGATTCTCGTCACCGTGGTGATCCTCTTCCGGATGTCGCCGCGCCTGACCCTCGTGGCGCTCGTGATCGCCCCGGCGGTGATGGCGGTGCTGCAACCGGTGCTCCGCAAACTGCGGAAGGGGCATCGCCGTCTCCGGCAGGAGTACGGGGAGATGACGAGTGTGTTGCAGGAGGTCGTGAGCGGGATCCGCCTGGTGAAGTCGTTCCGGGGCGAGCCCTACGAGGACGCACGCTTCCTTGGGGCCTCCGCGCACTACTCGCGTGGGATGACGCGGATGCAGCGCCTCGCCCTTCTCGCGGGCCCGCTCACCGAGGTGCTCGGGACGATCATCGCCCTCGGCGTCCTCTGGATCGGCGCCCGCGAGGTGCTCCAGACGCAGACCATGGATGGCGGGATCCTCATCACCTTCATGGTCCTGGTGATGCGGTTGCTGCAGCCGATCAAGCAGCTCTCGCAGGCGCCGACCACCGCCCAGCAGTCACTCGCGGCAGCGGAGCGCCTCTTCGAGGTCCTCGATCAACCCACCGAGACCGCGACCGATCGCGGCACGCGTGCGCTCGATGGGGTTCGCGACGGCGTCACCTTCGAGGGGGTCGAATTCTCCTACGGTGACGAGCCGGTGCTGCAGGGGATCGCCTTCACCGCGCCGCGCGGCTCGGTGGTCGCGCTCGTCGGGGCGAGCGGGGCGGGGAAGAGCACCCTCGTCGATCTGATCCCGCGCTTCATCGAACCCACCGCAGGGCGCATCACCATCGACGGCGTCGACACCCGCGAATTGAAGCTGGAATCGCTCCGCGCCCTGACGGGGATCGTGAGTCAGGACACCGTCCTCTTCCACGACACGGTGCGCGCGAACATCGCATATGGCGCCGAGGGGCGGTATACGCAGGGGCAGATCGAAGCGGCGGCGCGCGCGGCCAATGCCCATGACTTCATCGCGGCCCTCCCACAGGGCTATGACACGGTCCTCGGCGAGCGCGGGACGCGCCTCTCCGGTGGCCAGCGCCAGCGCCTCGCGATCGCGCGGGCGTTGCTCACCGACCCCCCGATCCTCATCCTCGACGAGGCCACCTCGGCGCTCGACACCGAAAGCGAGCGGCTCGTGCAGGAGGCGATCGATCGGCTCCTCGCCGGGCGCACGGTCTTCGTGATCGCGCATCGCCTCTCGACGGTGGTCCATGCGGCGCAGATCCTCGTGATGGAGCAGGGGCGGATCGTCGAGCGCGGCACGCACGCCGAGCTCTTGGCGCGCGGTGGCGCGTATGCGCGGCTCCACGCCATGCAGCAGCGGCCGGCCGAGTCGGGTGATGTCGTCGGCTGAGCCGGCGGCCCGTCGCACGACGCCCACCCTCGTCCAGCGGATCGAGTTCGGGGCGCTGCGGAGCGTGGCCGCGTTGCTCCGCCCCTTCGGGTGGCGCATGGCCTCGCGCGTGGGCGCCGCGGTCGGTGGGCTCGCCTGGTGGCCACTCCGGTTGCGCGCCGCGCGCGTGATGCGCACCGTCCGCGCCTGCTTCCCTGAGATGTCCGAGGCGCAGGTCCGTGCCACCGCGCGCGCCTCGTACCGGGGGCTGGGCCGTACCGCCTTCGAGGCGATCTATCTCTCCCGCGCGGGACGCGAGGAGGTGCTGCGCGCCTTCGCGGCAGTGGAAGGGGAGGAGGTCCTCGCGGCGGCCTATGCGCAGGGACGTGGGGTGATCCTCGTCGCAGGGCATCTCGGGAATTGGGAGCTGAGTGCGGCGTACATGGCCGCCCGGGGATATCCGGTGGACGGGATCGCCATGCACATGGCGAATCCCCTCTCCGATCGTTTCTTCCAGCGCACGCGCGAGCGGCTCGGGATCGGGGTGATCTTCGACGACCAGGCGGTGCGTGCGGTCCCGCGGGCATTGCGCGCCGGCCGCGGCGTCGGTTTTCTCTCCGATCAGAGCGCCAAGGGGCTCGCGAGCACGATGATCCCCTTCTTCGGACGTCCCGCGCGCACCCCACGGGGGGCGGCGGTCTTCGCGCTCCGCGATGACCTCCCGATGGTCTTCGTCGCGGCGCTCCGCCGCGCCGATGGTCGGTATCGCGCGCACTTCGAGTCGGTGGATGTCGTGCGCACCGGCGATCGCGACGCCGATGTGCAGGCCACCGCGCTCGCGTACACGCAGGTGTTGGAGCGGCTCGTTCGCGAACACCCCGAGCAGTACTTCTGGCAGCATCGCCGGTGGAAGGGCCAGCCCGCCGACACCCCGGCCCATCTGCGGGAGCCCTGAGATGACCACCGGCTACGATGTGCAGGCGCTGCGTGCGCGCGAGTATCCCTGGGAAGCGCGGGGCGACGCGATCCACCTCGATCACGCGAGCATCGGGGTGATCCCGCAGCGGTCGCGTGACGCGCTCACAGCCTACAACGACAAGCGCGCCGAGATGCATGCGATGCGCGCCGAGGACTTCTTCCCGCGGTTGGATCACGCGCGTGGGCTCGCCGCGCAGCTGATCGGGGCGACGCCCGAAGAGATCGCGCTTACTACCAGCACGAGCTGGGGGATCAATTTCGCCGCCTATGCGTTGCCACTCGGGCCTGGTGACATCGTCCTCGGGAGCGAGGGGGAGTTCCCCGCGAACGTCTATCCTTGGATGTCGGCGGCAAAGGTCCGCGGCTTCACCTATGAGCTCGTCCCGATGGCGGGACGGTCGGTGGATCAGGCCGCGATCCTCCAGCGCATCGCGACCGATCCCCGCGTGAAGGGGGTCGCGCTGAGCTGGGTCTCCTTCTGGACCGGGGAGCGGATCGATCTCGATGCCATCGGGGCGGCCTGCCGTGCGCGGGGGATCTGGTTCGCGGTGGATGCCATTCAGGGGCTCGGGCCCTGCGTCTTGGACCTCTCCCGCACCCCGGTCGACATCGTCTCGTTCGGCGCGCAGAAGTGGCTCTGCTCCCCCTGGGGTGCGGCCTTCGCCTACGTCAAGCGCGAGCTCATCGCGCAGATGGAGCCCCCCGCGGCGGGGTGGCTCTCGCAGGCGAGCGCGGGGGATTTCAATCGCTTCCTCGACTACGATCCCGCCTGGCGGAGCGATGCGCAGCGCTTCGAGGTCGGCTCGCTCCCGATCCAAGACTTCGTCGGGATGAACGCGACCCTCGAGCTCTTTCTCGAGCTCGGGCCGCGCGCGATCGAGCGTCATGTCGCGACGCTCGTCGAGCGATTGATCGCGGGGCTCGCCGCGCATCGCGACATTGACCTCTACACCCCGCATGATCCCGCGCACCGCGCCGCGATCGTCGCGGTCCGGACCCCCGATGTCGCCGCCGACTCACAGCGCCTCCGTGCCGCGAACATCGTGCACGCCGTCCGTGAAGGGGCGATCCGCCTTGCCCCCCACTTCCATAACACCGCGGACGACATCGACCGCGCTCTCTCGCTCCTCGTATGACCGCCTCCCTCGACGCGCTCATCGCGCGCCGTCGCACCTTCGCGATCATCTCGCACCCCGACGCCGGCAAGACCACCCTCACCGAGAAGCTCCTCCTCTACGGCGGGGCGATCCATCAGGCCGGCGCGGTCAAGGCGCGCAAGTCGCAGCGCCACGCGACCTCCGACTGGATGGCGCTCGAACAGGAGCGCGGGATCTCCGTGACCTCCTCGGTCCTGCAGTTCGAGTATCAGGGCTATCAGGTGAACCTCCTCGACACCCCCGGCCACCAAGACTTCGGCGAGGACACCTATCGCACCTTGGTCGCCGCCGATAGCGCGGTGATGCTCCTCGACAATCGCAAGGGCGTCGAGGAACGGACCCGCCAGCTCTTCGATGTCTGCCGTCGCCGCCGAATGCCGATCTTCACCGTGGTCAATAAATGCGATCGTGTCGGCGAGGATCCCTTGAAGCTCGTGAGTGACCTCGAGGCCGAGCTCGGGATCACCGCCGTCGCCGCGCACTGGCCCATCCATATGGATACCGACGACCAGGGCACGATCTTCGTCGGCGTGTACGATCGTCGCCACCGCCGCGCGCATCTCTTCGAGCGGGGCACGCACCACGGCGCGCAGCGCGTCGAGACCGATGTCGTCGAGCTCTCGGGCCCCGATGACCCGAAGCTCGTCGCCGCCCTCGGTGGCGGCGAATACGCCGAGCGCGCGGCGGCGAATCTCGCCCAGGCGGTTGAGCTCTTGGAGCTCGCCGGCCACGAGTTCAGCGCCGAGGCGATCCTCGCGGGGGAGCAGACCCCCGTCTACTTCGCCTCCGCGATCACCAACTTCGGCGTCGAGCCCTTCCTGCAGGACTTCCTCCCGCTCGCGCCATCACCGGTCGCGCGCGAGAGCTCGGCTGGGCTGGTGGCCCCGGCGAATCCCGCCTTCACCGGCTTCGTCTTCAAGGTGCAGGCGAACATGGATCCGCGGCACCGCGATCGCATCGCCTTCGTGCGCGTCTGCTCCGGGCGCTACGTGGCTGGCCTCGAGGTCACGCATGTACGCACGGGGAAGCGCTTCAAGCTCGCCCCACCACAACAATTTCTCGGCCGCGAGCGCGCCTTCGCTGAAGAAGCGTTGCCCGGCGATGTCGTCGGGGTGCACGATCGTGGCTCGCTTCGCATCGGCGATACCTTGGCCGCCGAGGAGGCTCCGCGCACCGCGGACGGCAAGCTCCCTGAGTACGTCGGGATCCCGCGCTTCGCGCCAGAGCACTTCGCACGCATCATCTCCAAGGATCCCCTGCGCCGAAAGGCGCTCGATCAGGGATTGCGCGAGCTCACCGAGGAGGGCGCGGCCCAGGTCTTCTTCGCCGAGTCGATGATGGGACCGATCCCGATCGTCGGCGCGGTCGGGTTGCTCCAGTTCGATGTGATGGTGCATCG
>JBMTXT010000004.1:0-32875 GCA_049453775.1 Gemmatimonadaceae bacterium
TGCCCTCGGTCATGTAGGCGAAGAGGGTCCATGGCGCCCCGGCGAATCCGATGAGCGGGACACGCCCACGCAGCTCGCGCCGCGTCATCCGGAGGGCGTCACAATGGAAGCGCAGCCCCTCCTCGGGCTCCACATCGTGCAGGCGCGTGAGGTCGCGCATCGTGCGCACCGGATCGGCGAACTGCGGACCGACCCCTTCGTCCACCGTCAGCGACATCCCCATCGCGGCAGGGATCACGAGGATGTCGGAGAAGATGATCGCGGCATCGACCCCCATGAGCTCGACCGGCTGGAGCGTCACCTCGGTGGCGAGCTCTGGCGTGTGGCACATGGTCAGGAAATCCGCCGTCGCACGGACCGCCCGATACTCGGGGAGATAGCGCCCGGCCTGGCGCATCATCCAGACCGGAGGACGCTCGACCGGTTTACGGCGGCAGGCACGGAGGAAGAGATCGTTCGTCGGAGTGGACATCAGCGGTTCCGGGAGGTGCGGGGAGGACGACGGGCGCCGGCGGTCACCCGCGGCGGCTCCGGCGGGATGGGGGGACCGGCGAAGAGCGATTCGAGCGTCACACTGAAGGCCTGCAATGCCTCGCCATGGGCGATGGCGGTGCGGAGCTTGGTCATCGGTCGGGCGAGGAGCTTGGCCACGATGCGATCGGTCGCGTGATCGGCGACGGCATCGCCGGCGGCGAAGGTGAGCTCGCGCCGACAGATCTCCGTCAGCGCCTGCGCGAGGGGACGGATCGCCTCACGCGCGGCGGCCGCCGCGACCCATTCGACGAAGCTCTCGAGCTCCGCTTCGACGATCGATTCCGCCGCCGGCGCGGCCGCCTTTCGTGCGGCCTCCGCTTGCAGCACCGGGAGGTGCAGGGCGTCGAGATCGGCGACGGTGATCCCCGGGACCCCATGTAACGTCGGGTCGATATTGCGGGGGATCGAGAGATCCATCAGGAGGAGTGGATAGGTCGAGGTCCCACAGTTCTCGCGCGCCTGTCGGAGCGCGCTTGCGACCACCACCGGCTCGGTGGCGCCCGTCGCGGCGATCGCGACATCGGCCATCGCGACCTCCACATGCAGTGCCTCCCACGGCGCGGCGCGACCGCCGATCTCGGCGGCGAGCTGCTGGGCGCGCTTGGCGGAGCGATTGATGCACACCACGTCGCGCGCGCCGAGTTTGTTGAGCTGCCGGGCGACCGACTGACCGGTCTTCCCGCAGCCGACGACCACGAGGCGGGCATGCGCGAGATTACCGAATCGGTCGCGGGCGGTCGCCGCCGCCTCGGCGCCCACGGAGCGACGTCCGCCGGTGAGCGAGGTCTCGGTCTGGACGCGCTTCCCGGTGCGGAGCGCGGTATCGAAGAGACGGTGGAGCACCGACCCGGCTGCGCCCGTGGCCGAAGCGCGGCGATAGCAGTCGCGGATCTGGCCGAGGATCTGGCCGTCGCCCATCACCTGCGAGTCGAGTCCGGTGGCGATGCGCAACACCCGGCGCGCGACATCGAGCCCCGCCTGTCGCTGGGCAATCGCGAGGAGCGCCTTGGCGTCCGCCTTGTTCCCCATCCAAGCGCGTGCGATGGCGGTGATCGCATGATCGAAGGCCGCCGGCGTCGCTGGGTCATGGCTCGCCGTCCAGGCGTAGATCTCGCTCCGATTGCAGGTGGCGAGACAGACGACCTCGCGGACGTCCGCATGGAGGTTTCCCGCCTCGAGCCGCGCGATGCGCGCATCGGTGAGGTGGAATCGTTCGCGGGTCGCGACGTTCGCGTGCCGGAAGTCGACCGCCATGGAGATCAGCATGACGTCACCGGCCTCGGAAGGGACCGTTGAGCTTCACGATGGTCCAGTTGAGGTAGATCGCGATTGTGACCCAGGTGAGGTACGGGGCGAACCAGATCCCCGCCTCGTAGGCTAGCGGCCGCGACGTCCAATACATCCAGAAGATCGAGCCCCAGAAGGGGCCGACCTGCCAGAGCGCCCAGTCGGGGCGGCGCGCCCGGAAGAAGAGCCAGCTCCACCAGACGTTGCCCACCCCATTGACGACACAGGCCACCTGGAAGAGGAGGCGCTCCTCCGGCGTCCCACCGACGCCCCGCCAGGCGATCACACACCCCGTGCCCGCGGTGAGGAAGACCGTCGTCCAGATCGGACCGAAGAGCGCATCGCGTGGCTTCCACCACGGCTGTTTCAGCGACCGATACCAGGGACCGATCTCGGTCACGAGGCCGCCCAACGTCGCGACGCTCGCCCAGAAGGCGACCGCCGTGGCGATGGGGACCCAGCGAGGCGCGTCCATCAGGTCGTCGCCAGCCCGGTGAGGTGCGCGAGGTTCTTGAAGAAGATCCGCACATGACTGAGGGGCTTGGCGCGCACGAGGCGCTTCCGCATGTAGGCATCGAAGGTCAGGCGCTGCACATCCTCATCGCGGCAGATCGCGACGAAGCGCTCGCGCCGATCATCGTCGGTGTACCAGAAGCGTTGCATGATGTCGAGCACCCAGAAGACCTGCCCATGGGCGCGCATGAAGCGCTTCCGCGCGCCGGCCAGCGCGCGCGCCGACCCGGTGGCGAGCGCGGCCTCGACCGCATCGGCGGCGAGCCGTCCCCCGGTCATCGCATAGAAGATCCCCTCACCGCTCGCGGGGGCGACGACGCCCGCCGCATCCCCGGCGAGGACGACTTCCTTCCCATCGTCCCAGATGGGGAGGGGATGCAGCGGGATCGGGGCCCCCTCGGTCCGGATCGTCCGTGCCTGATCGAGCCCGGTCGCCTCGCGGAGCCGCGCGACCGATCCCTTCAGGCTGAACCCCTTCTGGAGCGAGCCGGTCCCGATGCTCGTGGTCTTCCCATGCGGGAAGATCCAGGCATAGAAGTCGGGGGAGAGAGGACTCTGGTAGTAGACATCGCAGCGATCGTGCGCGAAGACGTCGGAGTCGACCGTGGGGGATTCGACGATTTCATGATAGGCGAAGACGAACTTCCCCTCGTCGGCGCGTGGGATGCACTGCCGGGCGACCTGCGAGAGCGCGCCATCGGCCCCGATGATGTAGCGCGCGCGGACCGACCGCTCGGTGCCATGCCGCGAGCGTCCGTCGGTGTAGACCACGCGGGCCACCCCATCCGCATCATGCTCGCGCCGCACGAAGGCCCCGGTCCGACGCTCGGCTCCCGCCGCGGCGGCCCGGGCGCGGAGCCACTCGTCGTACACATCCCGGTCGACCATCCCGACGAACCCCTCACCGACGGGGATATCGACATTCTTCCCCTTGGGGGAGATCATCCGCGCCTCGCTGATGCGCGCGACGAGGAGCGACGCCGGCACCTCGAAGTCGGTGAGCAGCTGTGGGGGGACCGCGCCGCCACAGGGCTTCACCCGCCAGGCCCGATCGAGCAGGAGTACCGACCGCCCTCGCCGCGCGAGCTCATGCGCCGCCGTCGCCCCCGCGGGGCCCCCACCGACCACCACCACGTCATACGTCATCTCGGTCATGCCAACTCCTCCGCGGTCTCTCCGGTGCGTGGCGCGAGCCCATAGGGGGCCACCAGTCGCCAGGCGAACGACGGGATCATCCGCTTCATCCGATGCGGACGCTCATGTCGCAGCGTGAGGATCCCCTCCGCCGCCTTCATCTCCACCCGCGTGCGCGCGAACTCCAACCCCTTGGGGCCGAAGCGCCGCTGCGCCCATCCGATCAGCGGGCGCGCCCAGTCGGGGGCCCCGCGCACCGGTAACCCACCCACCGAGCGCTCGAGCAACTGCACGAAGCTGCGCACCGCACTCGTCCGATCCCCACGGGATCCCGGGGCGTGCAACAGCACCTCATCTCCTAGCAGCGCGACCAGCTCCTCCCCACGCGCCGTGCGCACGAGGAGCCACTGGTCCCCTTCGCCCCCCATGTAGCCGACCGTCAGATCGCTCAGGCTGTTCGTGTAATCGAAGCAGGCGCGACAGGTGGTCGGGAAGAAATCCTTGGGGAGCTGCCGGATCGGGAGCTGTAGGAAGGGGATGTGCCGATGCGATCCATCGGCGAATCGCAGCTCCACGCGGAAGTCCGCGAGGAACTCGAGGTAGGTGACCTGCTCCGGATGCGGCGTCAGGAGCGAGAGGAAGTGATGGAAGCGCTCGGTCGTGGTGTTGTCACTGCACGGCGTCCCGATCACATAGAGCCGCTCGAGCCCGAGCTGCGCCTCCAAGGCGCGTAAGGCGTGCACCTGGCAGGCCACCCCGATCACCGCAATGCGCCGATACCCGCGCTCCGCACAGGTATCCAAGAGCGCGAGCAGGGGGGCATATCCCATCTTCATCCCGCGGCACTGCGCCATATCAGCCGCCTCGGTCACGATCACCGGCCGTGGCCGCCACCGATCCGCGGGGTCGCTCGCCACCGCGAGCACCGCGTCGACCGCCTCGGTCTCCAAGAGCCGCTCGGCGATCCGCGTGGTGATCCCCGTCCACTGCGCCCCCGCAAGCGGCGCACGCAGCGCCGCGCGGTACATCGCCCGGAAGGGCCCGAAGAAGGCTTCGTCGGTCGTCATCTCCCGCGTGCGCCCGTGCACCTGCCGCTCCAACGCCTCGTACCGCGGATGGATGAACTGGCAGACCTTCCCGCACTGCGAGGCATGCGACGACCGCGAGACCCCGCAATCGGTGCAGAGGTCGCGATGCGGCGCCGCCGCCAAGGGGGGGGTCGCCTCGAGCAGAGGGAGCATCGCCACGGCCATCAGCGCATCGCCCCGAGGATCGCGTCGCCGGCATCATGTCGCTGGAAGACCCCCGCGCGCACCGTCGGGGTGCTCGCGAGTGCCATCCCCGCTGCCACGATGAACAGCACCGCCTCGGCGGCGAAGATCACCGTGTACCCGCGCGTGACATCGCCGAAGCTCGCGATGGTGAGGTCGCTCGCGACGCCACCCCCGAGGGAGCCCGCGGCATAGGCGATCGCCTGGGCCGCCCCATAGACCCCGAGACGGATCCCCGCGCCGCGCGTGGCATCGGCAGCGGTCATCGCCATCATCGCGCCGATCGCGCCGACGGCGAAGACCCCGTTCGCCATCCCGAGGCCGAAGATGATCATCGAGAGTGCCGTGGCGCCGCCAAGCGCCGGCGACTGCGAGAGGGCGACGAGCATCACCGCCGAGGCCAGGCACCCACCGACGGCCCATTGGCGGAGGGACCCGATGCGCGCGCTCAACACAGCCGCGCCGAGCATCCCGAGCATCACCCCGCCATGCTGCGTGCCACCGAGCTTGGTGCTCTCCCCCGGCGTCATCCCGAAGACGCGGCCGGCGAACGGCTCGAGGATCAGATCCTGCGCGGAGTAGGCGAGCATCGCCGCGAAGACGAAGAGCGCGAAGCGCCGCGTGCTCTGGTCCGCGAGGGCATCACGCAGCACGGTGCCGAAGCCGGCGCTCTGCGCCACTGCCGGTGTGGCGATCGCTGGCCGACGGATCCCCCACGACCCCCACGCCGCGAGCGAGGCGAGCGCGATCGCCACGAGACAGACGACGCCGATCACCGTGAGGAGGCGCGAGAAGGAGAAGGGATCGAGGAGCTGACCGGAGACCCCGGCGGTCACGGCGATCCCGGCGATCATCATGATCCAGAGCAGCGCGGCCGCCCCACCGAGTCGACGCGGCTCCACCTCCTCCGCCACATGTGCGAGGAGGGCGGTGCCGGCGGCACTCATCCCGACGCCGATCAGCGCGTAGCCGATGAAGGCGAGGGCGAGTCCCATCGCCAACTGCGTGGCGGCGACGGAGACGCCGACGGCGGAAAGGAATCCGCCCGCCGAGAAGACGATCACCCCGCCGAGGATCCAGGGGGCGCGATGGCCGGTACGATCGGAATCGAAGCCGAACCTGGCGCGCGACATCTGGATCACGAAGTGCAGCGCCACGAGGATACTCGGGATCGTCGCGGGGAGCGCGAGCTCGACGACCATCACGCGGTTGAGCGTCGAGGTCATGATCGCCGCGACCGCGCCGATCGCGATCTGGGCAAGCCCGAGCCGGGCGACGAAACCCCAGCCACGACCTGGACGCATCGGAGGCGCGCTCGACATCAGGGGAGTCCTCGCAGGGCGAAGGCCGCGACCATCATCCCGGCCACGGAGAAGGGGACACCGACGGCGGAGAGGAAGAGCGCCCGCTCGCGCGGGGCGCGCACGAAGTACGCCATCTGCGCGAGCTGCACGAGGACGAGCCCGCTGATCACCAGGGCGGAGCCGGGTGCCCCCCACGAGGTGAGGAGCGCGATCACCACCACCTGCGGGAGGAGCATCACGGTGCAGAGCACCCAGGCGGCGCGCTGCGGGCCGAGGGTCGCGGGGAGGGAGCGGATCCCCATCTGGCGGTCGCCTTCGATCGCCTTGAAGTCGTTGAGCGTGAGGATCCCATGCGCGCCGAGCGAGTAGAGCGCGGCGATGAGGACGATGCGCATGGAGGGCATCGCGCCATCGAGCACCACGATCGCGCCGGTGATCCAGGCGAGCCCTTCATAGGTCAGGCCGACGGCGGCGTTGCCGACCCATCCATTCTGTTTGAAGCGGAGCGGCGGAGCGGAGTAGGCCCAGGCGAAGGCGAGCGCGATCCCCACGGCGATCAGGCCGCGGCCGCCGAGTGGGATCGCCACGAGCATGGAGAGGATCGTCCAGGTGATCGCGAGGCGGAGGCCCCAGGTACCGGGGATCCGTCCCGATGGGATCGGGCGCTGCGGCTCGTTGATCGCATCGACCTCGCGATCGTACCAATCGTTGGCCGCCTGACTCGTCGCACAGACGAGTGGGCCGGTGATCACGATGCCGAGGGCGACCGTGCCCCAGCGGTCGGCGAGTGGGACGCCCGCGGAGATCGCCCCGCAGGCGAAGGCCCACATCGGTGGGAACCAGGTGACGGGCTTGAGCAGCTCGAGCGCCGCGCCTGGCTGCGGCCAGGCGCGTTCGGCGCCGATGGGAGCGCTGACGGACGAGACTGTCACGAGTCTCTGACAGTAGGGGTGGACGAGGCCGACGCGGGGGGACGCATCGTGGTCAGCTCGCTTCCGCCGCCGCGTCGACGTCGCCGCCCGAGAGCCCATGGCGGCGCAGCTTCACATACAACGTCTGCCGTGAGAGGCCCAGCACCTCGGCGGCCGTCGTGCGGTTGTCGCCGGTGAGTTCGAGCGCGGCTTCGATGAAGTGCCGCTCGACCAGATCGGTGGTGTCCTTCACGAGGGTCGGGAGGGAGACACGTCCCACCAGGGCGGTGAGATCCTCCACCGCCTTGGTGAGATCGCGTGCGCCATGGGGCACCGTCGCGACGCGCCGACCGACGTCGCGCATCACGAACCCCATCGTGGGCCCCGCCTCTCCGGGCATCGTGACGGCGGAGATCTCGATCTCGGTGCTGAGGCCGAGTTCCCCGCGGATCCCGCTCGCGGCGACCCGCACGACGTTGTGCTTCTTGAGTGTGGTCAGGAAGACCGAGAGATCGGCGCCGGGCCGTCCGACCCAATTGCCGAGCGAGCGCCCCTTCACCTGCTCTTCGCTCCCGAGCTGCACGAGATCGAGGAAGGCGCGGTTCGCGTAGACGATATCCCCTTCCTCATCGGTGAGGACGAAGGCATCGGGGGCGCGACTGACCAACTCGAGGAGGAGATCGCGCGTCGAGACCGTGGGGCCGATCGCGGGGGACGAGAAGCGCGCGAGCCGGACGAGGAGGAGCGTCATGTTCTCCTGCCGGAAGCAGGAGGCCGAGGCGAGGGTCTCCCCACGTCCCTCGGCGAGCTGGAGGCGCATATCGCCGGCGTGCCCGGTGGTGCGGGCCGCCGCGAGGAGATCCTCCATCGCGCGCGTCTGATCGGCGGCGATCCCGAGTGGGAAGGCTTTCCCGATCAACTTGTCGGCGGGGAGGTCGAAGAGGCGCGCCGCCGAGTTCGAGGCATCGACGATCTTCATCGTGTCGGCATCGACGACGACGATCGCGTCGGTGGAGAGCTGGAAGAGGAGGCGATAGCGCGTCTCGACGTGGCGCAGCTTCCAATAGTCGCGCTCCATCGCCTGCTGCGTGTCGACGAGGCGCTGCTGGAGCGTGGAGATCGCGCGCAGGTCGCGGCCGACGGCGATGACCGAGCCATCGTCGGCGCGCACCGCGTTGTAGGCCACCGGGATGTCGGCCCCGGTGCGGGAGGGATGGTTCACCTGGCGCCGCCGCGTCGATCCGCCGCTGGTCGCCTCGCGCAGCAAGCCCTCGATCTTCGGCCGGGACTCGATCGTCACGGTGTCGACCCACGCCTTCCCCACCCACTCCTCCGCTCCCGCCACCGGCGCTTCCGCCCCAGAGAAGGAGACATGACGGATCACGCCCTCCCGATCCACGACGAGGGCGACCTCGCTCGTGGCGGTGATGAGCTTCGCGGCAGCTTCCGGGGCGAGCCCGGTCAGCTCAGCGCGCGAGTCAGGGGTGAAACGATCGCGGGATTCCATGGGCGGAGGTGCCTGCGCACCGATGGGAGGTGAGGGATCGAGGGGTCAGGAGAGGGAACAGAGCCGACGGGCCACGGCGACCGCCGAGGCGCCGTCGACCGCATGACCATCGGCGCCGACGCGCGCGACGATCTCGGGGTCTTTGGTCACCAGCGGTCCGCCGAGAATGATCCGAATGTCTCGGTTGGTTGACAACTGCCGGATCCGCGTGATGTCGCGCGCGAGTCCGTTGAGGTGCTTGGTGCAAGATATCGAGAATCCGACACAATCGTAGTGTGTTTCTTGGACTTTGTCTAGCAAATACTCTTCATTATAGCTGGACATGAAATGGACGTCCCAGCCATCACGGAGCAGGTGCTCGGCCACGATCATCGTGCCGAGGGTGTGCTGTTCCCCGGGGGCGAGGGAGATGATGATCCGTCCGGTCCCCCCGAGGAGGGCGGGGTTGGTGAGCTGGGCGGCGAGCTCCCGCATGAGGCACTGGATGCGACCGGAGCCGATCGTCACTTCATAGAAGGAGCAGTCATCGTTCTCCCACATCTCGCCCAGCCGGCGGGCCGCCGGCGCGAAGAGGTCTTCGAAGACCTCTTCCGGGGTGGTACCACGAGCGAGGAGACCTCGCATCAGGTCACCGGCCGCTCCCTCCTCCGCTGAGAGGAGGGCGTGGGTGAACTCGGAGATCAGCGCCTCCGTCGTGCTCGACTGCTGCGTCATAGTCCCACCAGGTAGGGGGGCGAAACCCCGGCGACTGCCCTTCCATAGTGCCACCGGTCTGTCAGTCTGTCAAGAGCGATTGACGTAAACTTGTATTGACAGATTGAAGGAATGGCGCCAAATATCCTGAGGTAGCCTGCTCTGGTCCGGTCGATGTCCAGTCACCGGGCCTCCGCTCAACCCTGGGACCGACGTGTCAGCACCTGCGACGTCAATCGGACTGTACACCCCGGAGCAACGCGCGCGCCGCGATGCCTCACGGTGGACGCTGGTCCAAGGGATCCTCGCCCCCGTGCAGTTCCTCATCTGCATCGTCTCGGCGGCCCTCGTCGTTCGCTACCTCGCCACCGGTGACGGGCTCGCGATCGCCAACCTCTCGGTCCTCATCAAGACCGGCGTCCTCCTCCTCATCATGGTCACCGGCTCCATCTGGGAGAAGGTGGTCTTCGACGAGTGGCTCTTCGCCAAGCCCTTCTTCTGGGAGGATGTCGTCTCGATGGGGGTGATCGCCTTGCACCTCGCGTACGTCGCGGCGCTCTTCACCGAGTCCCTGACCGTTCGGGGACGGATGCTCGTGGCGCTCGTCGCCTACGCTGCCTATGTGATCAATGCGGTGCAGTTCGTGCTCAAGCTCCGCGCGGCCCGTCTCCAGGAGGCGACCCAGCGGTCGGGCCGTCCGTCGAATGCCTCTTCTATAGTAGGGGCCACCGCATGACCGGGACGGCCCTCCCCACGCTCAACCCCGCCACCGGGTGCGTCGAGGCGCCGGTCCTCCGCGAGCGCGGCCAGCGTGAGGTCTTCTGCGGCCTCACCGGGATCGTCTGGCTCCATCGGAAGATGCAGGACGCCTTCTTCCTCGTGGTCGGCTCGCGCACCTGTGCGCATCTGATCCAATCCGCCGCCGGCGTGATGATCTTCGCCGAGCCGCGCTTCGCGACGGCGATCCTCGGTGACCGCGACCTCGCGGGGATGGCGGACTGCAACGAGGAGCTCGATCGCGTCGTGCGCGAGCTGCTCGCGCGGCGCCCCGACATCACGACCCTCTTCCTCGTCGGCTCCTGCCCGAGCGAGGTGATCAAGCTCGACCTCGGACGCGCCGCCGAACGACTGGGTGGTGAGTACGCGGGCCGTGTGCGGATCCTCAACTACTCTGGGAGCGGGATCGAGACGACCTTCACCCAGGGAGAGGACGCCTGCCTCAAGGCGTTGGTCCCCGTCCTTCCCGAGGCGCCGGCGACGCAGGAGAGCGTCCTCGTCTGCGGCACCCTCGCCGACGTGGTCGAGGATCAGTTCGGCCGACTCTTCGCCGAGCTGGGGATCCCGGTGCAGTTCTTCCCGCCGCGCCGTGCGACGCAGCTCCCGTCGATCGGGCCGGGCACGAAGCTCCTGCTCGCGCAGCCCTTCCTGAACGAGACGACGCGCGCCCTCCAGAGCCGCGGGGCCACACTGCTCTCAGCCCCCTATCCGCTCGGGGTCGAGGGGACCACCGCCTGGCTCCGTGCCGCCGCCGATGCCTTTGGGGTCGCGCCGGAGCGATTTGCGAGCGCCATCGCGGCGCCGGCGCAGCGGGCGCGCACCGCGGTGGCCCGCTATCGCCCCACCCTCGAGGGGAAGCGGCTCTTCTTCTTCCCCGACTCGCAGCTCGAGATCCCACTCGCGCGATTCCTCGCCCGCGAACTCGGGGTCGAGCTGCTCGAGGTCGGCACCCCCTACCTCGATCGTGCGTTGGTGGCCGCCGAGCTCCCCCTCGTCCCGGCGACGCAGCTCGCCGAGGGACAGGATGTCGAGAAGCAGCTCGATCGCTGCCTCGCGGCCCGACCCGACCTCACGGTCTGTGGATTGGGCCTCGCGAATCCATTGGAAGCGGAGGGGCTCCGCACCAAGTGGAGCATCGAGCTCGTCTTCTCGCCGATCCACGGATTCGATCAGGCGGGGGATCTCGCGGAGCTCTTCGCTCGTCCGCTGCGGCGCATCGCGCGCCTCAAGGTGTAAGCGATGCAGCTCACCCTCTGGACCTATGAAGGGCCGCCCCATGTGGGAGCGATGCGCGTCGCGACCTCGATGGAGGGGGTGCACTACGTCCTGCACGCCCCGCAGGGGGATACCTACGCCGACCTGCTCTTCACGATGATCGAGCGCCGATCGGCCCGTCCCCCGGTGACCTACACCACCTTCCAGGCACGGGACCTCGGCGGCGACACCGCGAACCTCGTGGTCACGGCGGTACGGGACGCCTACGAACGTTTCAAGCCGCGAGCCCTTCTGGTGGGGGAATCGTGCACCGCGGAGCTGATCCAGGATCAGGCGGGCGCGCTCGCGATGGGGATGCAGCTCCCGATCCCGGTGGTCCCGCTCGAGCTGCCCTCCTATTCCAAGAAGGAGAACTGGGGGGCCTCGGAGACCTTCTATCATCTGGTGCGCACACTGGTGGGATCGACCGCGCGTCCGCGACCAGATCGGGATGGCCGCCGCCCACGGGTGAACCTCCTCGGCGCGACCGCGCTCGGCTTCCGCTGCCGCGATGACATCAAAGAGGTGCGTGAGCTCCTTCGCACCGTCGGCGTCGACGTGCATGTCGTCGCGCCTCTCGATGCGACGCCGGAGGCGCTGGCGACCCTGACCGACGCCGATGCCAACGTCGTGCTCTATGGCGAGATCGGCTATACCACCGCCGCCTGGCTCCAGCGGGTCCATGCGATGCCGATGATCCGCACCGTGCCGATCGGCGTCGGGGCGACGCGCGACTTCCTGACCGAAGTCGGAAGCGTCCTCGGCGTCGATGTCCATGCGGCACTCGAATCCCCGGCAGCCCGACTCCCCTGGTACTCGCGCTCGGTAGACTCCACCTACCTCACCGGGAAGCGGGTCTTCGTCTTCGGTGATGCCACCCATGCGATCGCCGCGGCACGCATCGCCCGCGACGAGCTCGGTTTCGAGGTGGTCGGACTCGGGACCTATTCGCGCGAGATGGCGCGCGAGGTCCGCGAGGCCGCGCAGGCCTATGGCCTCGAGGCGCTGATCTGTGACGACTACCTCGCCGTCGAGGAGGCGATCACCGCCGCAGCGCCGGAGCTCGTGCTCGGGACGCAGATGGAGCGGCATATCGCCAAGCGCCTGCATATCCCCTGCGCGGTGATCTCCGGCCCCTTCCATGTGCAGGATGTGCCCGCGCGGTACAGCCCGCAGATGGGATGGGAAGGGGCGAACGTGATCTTCGACGCCTGGGTGCACCCCCTGATGATGGGGCTCGAGGAGCACCTGATCACGATGTTCAGCGAGGACTTCGAGTTCGGGGAGGCGGGGAGCCACCTCGGGGCGCGTGGCGGACATCCCTCCCTCCCAGCCTCCGATGGGGCGACGGCGGTCCTCGAGGCACCGGCGTCGGTCGCGATGGTGACCATGGCCGCGGATCCGGCGGTCCCGGTCTGGACCGCGGAGGGGGAGAAGGAACTCAAGAAGATCCCCTTCTTCGTCCGGAAGAAGGCACGGGCGAACACCGAGCGCTTCGCCGCCGAGCGGGGGATCACCCCGATCGACGTGACGACGCTGTATGAGGCGAAGGCGCACTATGGCAAGTAAGCGCGCCGCGACCGTCGTGCCGATCCGTGTGGTGGTGGTGACGCTGGATGCGCACCTCGCCGACGCCGTTGGGCGTGCGCAGCAGATGCTCGCCAGCGACCTCCCGGCGTTGACGCTTCGGATGCATGTGGCGGCGGACTTTGCGACCGACGCCGAGGCGGTGACGCGTGCCACGGCCGATATCGCTACGGCGGATATCGTGATCGGAACACAGCTCTTCACCGAGGAGTCGGCCGGACCGGTCCGGGAGGCGATCGCCGCACGTCGTGAGGCGGCCGATGCCACCGTCTGCATGCTCTGCGTGAATGAGCTCGTCCGGCTCACGAAGCTTGGCGGCTTCTCCATGAGCGAGGAGGGGAACCGTTCGCCCTGGTCGCCGATCGCACTGCTCAAGCGGTTGCGGGGGGAGCGCAAGGATGGGAAGTCGGCGGGGGAGCGCCAGCTCACGATGCTCCGCCAGCTCCCCAAGCTGCTGCGTTTCATCCCAGGGACCGCGCAGGATGTCCGGGCCTGGTTCCTCCTGATGCAGTATTGGCTCGCCGGCTCCGATACGAACATCGCGAACATGGTCCGGCTCCTCGTGAACCGGTACGCCGCTGGGCCCCGTGCCGCGTACAAGGGAGCCCTCACCGTCGGGGAGCCTGAGATCTATCCCGAGGTCGGGTGCTATCACCCCACCCTCGGCGGACGCGGCCTGACGGAGAAAAGGGCCGAGCTCCCGGCGAAGGGGAAGGCCGGGACGGTCGGGCTCTTGCTCGGGCGGTCGTATCTCCTGGCCGGGAACACCGCGCACTACGATGCCGTGATCTCGGCGCTCGAGGCGCGTGGGCTCACGGTCGTGCCGGCCTTCGCCTCGGGCCTCGACGCGCGTGCGGCGATCGAGACCTACTTCCTGGATCAGAAGGCCAAGCTCCGTGGGAGGACCACGGCGACGATCGATGCGCTGGTCTCACTGACCGGGTTCTCGCTGGTGGGTGGGCCGGCGTACAATGACGCTGAGGCGGCGCAGGCTGTGCTGAGCGCGCTCGATGTCCCCTATCTCTCGCTCCAGACCCTCGAGTTCCAGACCGTCGGGGAGTGGGAGCAGGATCCGCGTGGGCTCAATGCCTTGCAGGCGACGCTCCAGGTCGCGATCCCCGAGCTCGACGGCGCGATCGGTCCGGTGGTCTTCGGGGGGAAGTCCGCTGGGTCGGTCGCGGCCTCGGCCCCCATCGCGGGTCGGGTCACGATGCTCGCGGACCGCGTGGCGAAGCTGGTGAGGCTCCGCCATACCCCGCGCAGCCAGCGGAAGGTCGCGATCGTCCTCTTCAACTTTCCACCCAACGCGGGAAATACGGGGAGTGCGGCCTACCTCGCGGTCTTCCCCTCGCTCTACAATGTGCTCCGTGCGATGCATCGTGAGGGGTACGATGTCGATCTCCCGGCGAGCCCCGATGCACTGCGTCAGATGATCACCGAAGGGAATGCGATGGCGACCGGCGCCCCGGCCAATGTCCATGCCCGGATCCCGGTAGATGATCATGTGCAGCGCGAACGGCACCTGCGTGAGCTCGAGCAGGTGTGGGGCGCGGCCCCTGGGAAGCAGTTGACCAACGGCCGCGAGCTCTTCGTGATGGGGGAGCGGTTCGGGAATGTCTTCGTGGGCGTACAGCCGGCGTTCGGATGGGAAGGGGATCCGATGCGGCTCCTCTTCCAGGGGAACTTCGCCCCGACGCATGCCTTCTCCGCCTTCTATCGCTGGCTCCGTGAGGACCTCGGGGCAGATGCGCTGTTGCACTTCGGGACGCACGGGGCACTCGAGTTCATGCCCGGGAAGCAGGTCGGGCTCACCGACGCCTGTTGGCCCGAGCGTCTGATCGGGGATCTACCGAATATCTACCTCTACGCCTCCAACAACTCCTCAGAAGGGACGTTGGCCAAGCGGCGTGGCGGGGCAACCCTCGTCAGCTATCTCACACCGCCGATCGCGAACGCGGGGCTCTACAAGGATCTCGCCGCGCTCAAGGCGAGTCTCGAGCAGTACCGGACGTCGACCGAGGAGAACCCAGACCTCGTCCATTTGATCCAGGAACAGGCGGCGGCGCTCGAGCTCACCGCGCCGGAGCCCCGCTGGGCCGATGATGTCCGGACGCAGATCGACGGCGTCCGCTCCAAGCTCCTCGAGCTCGAATACGCGCTGATCCCTCTCGGGTTGCACGTGGTCGGGGAGGGGATGCCGGAGGCGGCACGGCGAGACACGATCGAAGCGATCCATGAATCCCTTCCCGAGGGCGCGCCGGCGGTGGACCTCGAGGCGATCGATCGGCTTCTCGCCGAGGATCAGGAGGTCGCTGGGTTGCTCCGTGCGCTCGACGCGCGGTATGTCCCGCCGGCACCGGGTGGTGATCTGGTCCGGACCCCAGCGGTGCTGCCCACGGGTCGGAACCTCTACGGCTTCGATCCCTACAAGGTGCCGAGTGCGATCGCGCTCCTCGAAGGGCGCAAGCGCGCCGAGATCCTGCTCGCGCGGCATCTCGCGGACGGGCATGCCCTCCCCGAGACCATCGCGTTCGTGCTCTGGGGGACCGACAATATGAAGTCGGAGGGGACGCCGCTCGCGCAGGTCCTCGCGCTGATGGGGGCAGTCCCACGGTTCGACGCGGTCGGGCGCCTCGTCGGGGCCCGGTTGCTCTCGCTTGAGCAGCTCGGTCGGCCACGCATTGACGTGGTCTGCACCCTCTCGGGGATCTTCCGGGATCTCCTGCCGCTGCAGGTCAAACTCTTGGCGGAGGCGGCACTTCTCGCGGCCCAGGCCGACGAGCCCGTCGAACAGAACTTCATTCGGAAACACACCCTCGCGCATATGTCGGCGCTTGGTTGTGACCTCGAGTCGGCGGCACTTCGCGTCTTCAGCAATGCCGATGGCGCCTACGGCTCCAATGTGAACCTCCTCGTCGAGACGGGACAGTGGAACGATGAGGAGGAGCTCGCCGACCAGTTCGTCCAGCGGAAGTGCTACGCCTACGGGGCGACCTCCGGGGTGCGCGCGATGCCCGCCCTCATGCAGCGTGCGCTCGGCGGCGCTGAGCTCGCGTTCCAGAACCTCGACTCCGTCGAACTCGGCGCGACCGATATCGACCAGTATGTGGAATCCCTCGGCGGAATGAATCGAGTGATCACCAAAGCCAAAGGCGAAGCGGTCCCCGTCTACCTCGGCGATCATACCGGGCGAGGGGAAGGGAAGGTGCGCACGCTCGGGGAGCAGGTCGCGCTCGAGACGCGCACCCGGATGCTCAATCCGAAGTGGTACGATGCCCAGCTCGCGCAGGGATACGAGGGGGCACGCAACATCGCCGGGCATGTCGCGACGACGCTGGGATGGTCCGCGACGGCCGGTACGGTGCCGCAGTGGGTCTACACGGAGATCACCGAAACCTTCGTGCTCGACCCCGCGATGCGGGAACGGATCGCACAGGCGAATCCGAATGCCGCCGCGGGGATGACCCAGCGCCTGATGGAAGCACATGACCGAGGGTATTGGCAGCCGAGTGAGGCGATGCTCGCCGCGCTGCGTGATGCCTCGGAGGAATTGGAGGACCGACTCGAGGGGGTCCGCGCGGTCGCATGAGCACTCCGCTCATGCAGCGTGGTACCCCCGGTCCGAGACGGAAGGGAGGGAAGGACAGCCGATGACGATGACATTGCCGGTCTTGCCCACACGGGCCGATGGCGAAGGGAGTGTCCAGGTCCATCTCGACCCCGATGAGAAGATCACCGGGGCGCAGGTCTTCGCCGTCTATGGCAAGGGGGGGATCGGGAAGTCGACGACCTCGTCGAACCTCAGCGCGGCATTCTCCAAGCTGGGGAAGCGGGTCCTGCAGATCGGGTGCGACCCCAAGCACGACTCGACTTTCACCCTGACCAAGCGGATGGTCCCGACGGTCATCGATGTGCTCGAATCGGTCGATTTCCACTCGGAGGAGCTCCGGGTGGAGGACTTCGTCTACACCGGGTACAACGGGGTCCAGTGCGTCGAGGCAGGTGGACCGCCGGCGGGCACCGGGTGCGGTGGCTATGTCGTCGGACAGACGGTCAAGCTGCTGAAGGAGCACCACCTCCTCGAGGATACCGACGTGGTCATCTTCGACGTGCTCGGGGACGTGGTCTGCGGTGGGTTCGCCGCCCCGCTCCAGCATGCTCAGCGCGCCCTGATCGTCACCGCGAACGACTTCGATTCGATCTTTGCGATGAATCGGATCATGGCCGCGATCATCGCTAAGTCCAAGAACTATGCCGTGCGCTTGGGTGGGGTGATCGCCAACCGCTCCGCCGATACGGACCAGATCGACCGATTCAATGGCGAGACGGGGATGGCGCTTACCGGGCGGTTCCCTGACCTCGATGCCATCCGTCGGAGTCGGCTCAAGAAGTGCACGATCTTCGAGATGGAAGACTCGCCGGAGGTGACGGCGGTCCAGGACGAATACCTCCGGATCGCAGGGATGCTGGCCGCTGGCGTGCCGGCCCAGTCCGGGCGTCCGCTCCGCGATCGCGAGATCTTCGATCTGTTGGGATACGACTGAGATGGGTGCGCTCCTGCCCAACGACTCGCACGGCTATGCGCGCACCCGCGCCTGGCTGCATGACTACTTCGATCGTCATGCCGCGGGCGCGTGGGCGACCCTGACCTCGACCGAGAAGGTCAGTGGGGTCCGGGCGACCGTGCGGGCTGGGCGAGACCGGATGCGGCATCTCCTGGTCGATTGGCTGCCCACGAACCTCTCCGGTGCACGGATTCTCGATGCCGGGTGTGGCACTGGCGCGGCGGCGATCGAACTCGCCCGTCGCGGCGCAGAGGTCGTGGCGGTCGATCTCTCCCCCACGCTCGTCCAGGTCGCCAAGGAGCGTGCGGCGGAATCCTCGATCCGCGGTCGCATCGATTTCCGAAGTGGGGATATGCTGGATCCTTCGTTCGGGCGGTTCGACCATGTGATCGCCATGGACTCCCTGATCCACTATGAGCGCGATGATGCGCTGACCGCGCTTGGGGCGCTGGCCGACCGGGTGGAGCACTCGATCGTCTGGACCTTCGCCCCCAAGACCCCCTTGCTGACGGTGATGCACACCGTGGGCAAGCTCTTTCCTCGTGGGGACCGCTCCCCACGGATCGTCCCGGTCGCTGAGTACGCGGTGCGTGCGGCGGTCGGTCGTTTGCCCGCATTCCAGGGGTGGAAGGTCGCTGAGACGCAGGTGATTTCGAGCGGCTTCTATACCTCCCAAGGAATGCGTCTGACCCTCACCCCCCGGAGGTCGTTGTGAACAGTTGGATGATTGGAGGCGCCGTCGCGGTCGGCGCCATCAGCTGGTGGGCCTATCGCCGAACGCGCGAGGTCCCCTGCACGATCGATCTCGAATCGACGCCGCAGGAGTTCCATGCGCATGTCGTCCTCGATGGGATCGACGTGAATGAGGGGGATGAGGTCCTCGTGCACGGCGCGCCTTCGCGCATCCCCCTTGGGGAGAAGCGGACGATGCAGGCCCGGGCGACGGTGCTTCAGGCCAGCCTCCCACGTCGGATCCTGACCCGCGTCCTCGGGACGAGCGGGATCACCGAGCTGTACGAAGTCGGATTCGAGGGCTGAGCCATGTATGACGCGACCATGACCCCCCCGATGACCGACATGAACGAGAGCACCCGCGCCGCGACCGAGGATGCGGTGCTCAATCCGCGCTTCTATACCACGGACTTCGCCGAGATGGACCGGCTCGACGTCTCACGGTTGCAGGATCAGTGGGACGAGCTCGTCGCCGAATTCAAGAGCGACCCGAACAAGAACCATTTCAAGCGGACCCCCGAGTTCTCGGACTTCGATTGGACCGGGTGGGACCCGGAGCTCCGAAAGGCCTTCGTCGAATTCCTCGTGAGCTCGGTGACGGCGGAATTCTCGGGGTGCATCCTGTACGCTGAGGTGAAGAAGCGGGTCAAGAGCCAGCATATCCGCGAGCTCTTCGGCTTCATGAGCCGGGATGAGGGGCGGCATGCGGGGTTCATCAACCACACCTTGGCGGATTTCAATGTGGCGGTGGATCTCTCGTTCCTGACTAAGGCCAAGAAGTACACCTTCTTCAAGCCCAAGTACATCTACTACGCCACCTATCTCTCGGAGAAGATCGGGTACGCACGCTACATCACGATCTTCCGGCAGCTGGAGAAGCATCCGGAATTCCGGTTCCACCCGATCTTCAAGTGGTTCCAGGAGTGGTGCAACGACGAGTTCCGTCACGGGGAGGCGTTCGCCGTCCTGATGCGGGCGAATCCGCACACCCTCGAAGGGTTCAACAAGGTCTGGATCCGGTTCTTCCTCCTCGCGGTCTTCGCGACGATGTACGTGCGGGATCACGCCCGGACGACCTTCTTCCATGCCCTGGGCTTCGATGTCGATGACTTCGATCGCAAGGTCATCACGCTGACCAATCAGATCAGCAAGCAGGTCTTCCCAGTCACCATCGACGTAGAGAACCCGAAATTCTGGGCGCTGCTCGAGCGGATGCATCAGAACATGGGACGAATCGATCGGGCGCGGGCACAGCGTGGGGTCAGTGGCGCGCTCGGTGGGATGTTCGCCAAGCTCGACAATGGCGTGACCTTCCTGCGCTTGATGCTCCTCCCGGCGAAGCATGCGGCGTTGCCGGCCAACTGTCGCCTCGAGCCCGTCTGGTGAGCCGATGACGGCGGCACGGGCCTCCTCCCTCGCGCAGTTGATCGCTCGGCTCGATGCGCGCTGGCTGCCGTTCGCGGATATCGCGACGGCGGAGGTGCCGTTCACACGCTTTCTCCGGCTCAGTCTCTTCCAGCTGACGGTGGGGATGGCGACCACGATGTTCTACGGGACACTCAACCGGGTGATGATCGTCGAACTCGGCGTCCCATCCTTCGTGGTGGCCCTCATGATCGCCATCCCCCTGTTGGTCGCCCCCTTCCGGGCCCTGATCGGCTTTCGGTCGGACACACACCGTAGCTATTGGGGGTGGCGGCGGGTCCCGTACATCTATGTCGGCTCCTTCATGCAGTTCGGGGGACTGGCGATCATGCCGTTCGCCTTACTGCTGATGTCGGGGGAGCAGGCCTCGGGCCCGTCTTGGCTTCCCTACCTCGGGGCGGCGCTCGCCTTCTTCCTGGTGGGGGCGGGTGCCCACACCGTGCAGACGAGTGGGTTGGCGCTGGCGGGTGACCTGGCCGATGAGGCCAAGCGGCCACGGGTCGTCGCGCTGATGTATGTCATGATGCTGATCGGGGCCCTGGTCAGTGCGCTGTTGCTCGGGGGGATGCTCCGAGACTTCACCCCTCTCCGGCTCATCCAGGTGATCCAGGGGGCGGCACTCTTCACCGTCGTCTGTAACTTCGTCGCGCTCTGGAAGCAGGAGCCGCGTGGGCCAGCGGTCCTCGCGTGGGGCACGACCGGCGAGCGGCGGCCCCGGTTCCGCGAGGCCTGGCAGACCTTCATCGCCGGGGGCCATGCGGTGCGGCTCCTCGTGGCGACCGGGCTCGGGTTCTTCGCGTTCAACATGCAGGACGTGCTCCTTGAGCCCTACGGTGGAGAGATCCTCGGCTGGAGTGTCGCCAAGACCACGAGCCTCACAGGGATCGCGGCGGCCGGGGCGCTCCTGGCCTTCCTCGTGGCCGCGCGCATGATGGAGCGGGGGAGTGATCCCGTTCGGGTCGCGGCGATCGGTGCGGCGATCGGGGTCGTGAGCTTCATCTCGGTGCTCTTCGCCTCGCCTCTCCACTCGTCGCACCTCTTTGCGATCGGGACCTTCCTGATGGGGATGGGCGAGGGGCTCTTCGCGGTCGGGACGCTCAGTGCCGCGATGGGGCTGCGCGATGCCACGCAGCATGGGATCGCGCTTGGGGCGTGGGGGGCGGTCTTCGCCACCTGTGAAGGGCTCTCGATGGCAGTGGCCGGGTTGATGCGCGATGCGCTCAGCGCCTCCCGCGGCGCTGGCCAGGTCACGGGGCTCCTCGATGATCCCAGCATGCCGTATGGGATGGTCTATCTCACGGAGACGGTCTTGTTGTTCGCGACACTGGTGGCCTTGGGGCCGCTGGTGCGGTTGGTCCGTTCGGGGGCGATCCGGCGCGCGCCCGATGGGGAGTTTGGTCTCGCCGATCTGCCTGCTTAGCACGTTCACGTTCGCGGAGGAGGAAGTATGGAGTACATCGATGGTGCACAGATCGCGCTGTATGTCTTCTGGGCCTTCTTCATCGGGCTCATCATCTACCTCCGTCGCGAAGATCGGCGTGAGGGGTATCCCCTCGATTCGCCGCAGGGCCCGCGGGAAGGGTGGCCGCCCGTGCCGCCCAAGAAGGAATACATCCATGTCACCACGCACACCGAAGGAGGGTCGCACTGATGGCTGAGATCAAAGCGGTACCCGCCGATGGGTACAATGGCTCTCCGATCATCCCGACGGGGAACCCGATGAAGGATGCCGTCGGGCCAGCGGCCTACGCCGATCGGGCCGACGTCCCCGACCTCACCGCTCATGGTGAGGCGAAGATCATCCCGATGCGTGTCGCCCCGGCCTTCTCTATCGCCGCTGGGGACCCCGATCCGCGTGGGCTCCCGGTCAAGGCGTGCGACGGCGCGATCGCCGGGAGGATCGTCGACCTCTGGGTCGATCGATCCGAGCCGCAGATCCGCTATTACGAGGTCGCGCTCGCCTCGGGTGGGGCCAAGCGCCTCCTGCCGGCCGCGCTGGTCCAGTGGCCACACTTCGGCCTCTGGGGCAATGACCATGTGATCGTGAAGGCGATCACCGCGGCGCAGTTCGCCGATGTCCCGACGACCAAGCGCGATGACCGCATCACGCTCCTGGAGGAGGACAAGATCATGGCCTACTACGCGGGTGGTCATCTCTACGCCACCCCAGACCGCGCGGAACCCTGGATCTGAGTATGACCACGTCGATTCTCAGCGCTTCGGCGCCGCGGGCCCGGATGCGGGTCCACGGCGTGGCAGAGGCTCTCCCCCCGGGAGAACGCGTGTTGTGGGAAGGGGCCCCGGCCCCGCAGGCCATCGCCCGGCATCTCCTCCTGATCCGTCCCCTCGCCCTCTACTTCACGGCGATGATCGCCTGGTGGATGCTCGCGAATCGGGATCGGATCGCTACCGCGGACTTCTGGACCCCCGTCACCATGCAGCTGGTGCTCGTCGGGGGGGTGCTCGGTGGCTTCCTCTGGCTGGCACGGTGGATCGCGACATCTACGACCTATGCGATCACCGATCGGCGGATCGTCATGCGTCTCGGTGTGATCTTCCCGCTGACCGTGAACATCCCGTTGAGCTACATCATGGGCGCCCAGGTCAAGCGGTTCGGCGATGGCACGGGCCAGATCGCGTTGCAGCTCGACCCGAAGGAGAAGCTCGCCTGGATCGTGCTCTTCCCGCATGTGCGGCCATGGCGATTCTCGAATCCCCAGCCGTTGCTCCGCGGACTCTCCGATCCGGCCACGGTCGGTGAGGTGCTCCGCAGCGCGACCCTCCCGAGCTGAGCCGATCATGACCGTCCAATATCATTTCGAGCCGGAACCGGGGTCGGCATCGGCGATGCCGCAGATCTCGCCGCCGAAGCCGCTGGTGCGTGCCGCGCTCGTCGTCGTGGCCCTGACCTTCGTCTTGGCGATCGCGGCGTCGCAGTTCGGGATCGGGAAGTCCGCCGATGTCTACACGGATCCGGTCGCCCAGCGGTCGCTGACCTTTCATGATGCGCCGGATGGCGGGATCATCATCAATGATGCCCGCGATGGCTCCTTAGCCCTGGCCCTCCCGAGCGGTACCAATGGCTTCATCCGCGGTGCCCTCCGGGCGCTCGCGCAGACCCGGCGACAGGGGGGGCACTCCCCCGACGCGCCATTCGTCCTCACGGCGTGGGGCGATGGCCGCCTCAGCCTCGAGGACCCGTTGACGGGAGAGCGCATCGCCATCAGTTCGTTCGGCCCGACCCAGGTGAAGAGCTTCGTCGCCCTCCTCGATCCGGCGAAGAAGGTCTTCCAGTAAGGCTTAGCTTCCCCGCGCCCTGAGGAAGGAGTCCCAGGGCGTCTGTTCGAGCGGGATGCCGAGGACGATCAGCTCGAGGACCGCGAGCCCGAGGATCGTCGCGTAGATCGCCGCTGCCTGTCGATCGCCCTCCGAGGGGGCTCGGCGTGCCGAGCGGATCGCCCACCCCGTCAATACGATCGCCAAGGCGATGCTCACCCCGAGGAAGGGGGAGTTCACCGGCGGCCCGAAGAACTGATGCAGATAGGCGAGATGCGGTGGGAGGAAGTTCGCCGCCGGATTCTCGACGCCAAAGAAGACATTCAGCTTGGCGAGCTGCTGGACCCCCCAGAAGAGGGTCAGCGACCAGAGTCCGGTGCGGTTCTTGGCGTCTCGATCCATCACGAGGCCGGCGAGGATCAGGAGGATCGCGGCTGCATCGCTCACCAAGGTGGCCGCGATCGCCGATGGGACCGCGGCCCACGACGGCGCGACCGCCACGGGGCCGGTGGGATGGATCCCGGTGATATACCCCCCATAGAACGACGCCGAGACCCAGGCCCAGAGCATCGCGCCACCGAGGAATCCGCGTCGGATCCCCTTCGCGGAACGATCATCGCGCACGGCCCGGAGCTCCGCCGTCCCGACCACCGCGAGCACGGTGCTGATGAGCAACCCAGCGAAACGGGTGATCGGATTCGCCTGCATCGCGATGATCAGTCCGGTGGCGACCCACCAGAAGACGATGACGAGGCCGACCCCCTTCATGTGGCGGCCCGTGGCATCGCGGCGGTGACGGCGGCATGGATCCCCTGCGCGTCGGTCCGGGGGAGTGCGACGTAGCGGGCCCCCATCGCCTCCGCCATCCGCTGCGCCGTCTCGGCAGGCCGTGGCGAGGTATCGATCAGCACCGTCGTCCCACCGAGGATCCGTAAGGCGCGCGCCGAGGCCATGGCATCGGCCTCGGCCTGAGGCCGTCCGGGCGATCCATCGCGGGCGATGTTCGCTCGGGCGTCGGTGAGGAAGACCACCACGGTGTCGTTCCCGGTCCGTCGCGCTTGGAGGATGAGCTCGCGGGCGCGATCGATCGCACTCGCGAGCGGGGTGCCACCACCACCGGGGAGCGCGGCGAGGGCACGCTTCGCCGCGGCGATCGCCCGAGTCGGCGGGAGGAGCACCTCGGCGGCGTTCCCCCGAAAGGCGATCAGCCCCACCTCATCGCGTCGCGAATACGCTTCGGCGAGGAGGAGCTCGACGGCCCCCTTCGCTTCCGCCATGCGATGCAGGGCGGCGGAACCCGAGGCATCGACGACGAAGATCGCCGTCGTGCCAGCAGGTTCGACGAGCCGACGGATGCGAAAGTCGTCGGGGCGTATCCGCACGAGGACCCGTCCGTCCTGTCCGGCGATAGGCGGACGAAGGCGTTGCCATGGTGCGGCGGCCCGCAGGGTCTCGAGCAGATCGAGGCGTCCCCCACCGCGCGGATCTCCGCGCCGCGTCCCCACCTGTCGGCCGCGGAGCCCGCCGGCGCGGTCCTCCCCGGAGCGACCCGCGGATCCGCCCTGGCGAGCGCCAGGCGATGGCGCCTCGATCGTCAGTCCGATCGGCAGGGTCGTCCGCATCGCCTGGATCATGAGATCCTCGAGCGCCTGGAGCTCCTCGGGTGACGGCATCTCGTCATGCTCGCCTTCCGCATCGGCGGGATCGGATGGCGGCGGGGGGGGCTCGGGCTCCGTGGTCGCCTCGCCAGTCGCCGGCAGGCGCGTCGCTCGAGGGCCGAGCACGAGCGCCGCCGCGACCTGACAATCGTCATCACTCACCGTGCCGCGACCATCGAGCGCCGCGGCGCCCCGGGCGACACGCACGGCGAACGAGACCGCGCGGAGGGAATCGATCCCGAAGGCGAGGGCGACGGTCACGAGGGTGGTGATCCGTTGGTCGCTGATCGTGACCTGCGGAAGACGGGCCCGAGCGCCTTCGACATCGGCCTGGGACAGGAGCATCTCCGAGACCGAAGCACTCTCCGGTGCGAGCGTCAGATGGAAGGCCAGTCGATCGGTCAACGCCGCCGCTATCCGCTCTTCGCTCCCATCGCCCTCGTCGAGGGCGATGATCGCCACGCGCGCCGGGACAGGCTCCCCGGCAAAAGGGCCGCGCGGTGCGGTGCGGTGCGTGTCGAGCACACTCGTGAGGCGAGCGATGAGCGCCTCGCTCGCCCGTTCGGCGCAGGGAAGGATGAGCACCCCGCCATCGGTGCGCGCGAGGAGTCCCCGCTCGGCTACCGGCCGTCCCGTGGCGAGCGTCATCGCGAGATCGAGCCCACCGAGCAGACGATCGTCCGGGATGCTGATCGGGAGCCGCGCGACGGGTGTCGATGGTGCGAGCAGTGACCGCACCATCGTGAGCCAGGTATCGGCGATATCCGCGCGCGGCGCGCGCACGACCGCCCCGCCGAACCCGATCGGGTCGATTGCGAGCAGGGCCGCCGCGAGCTCCGCCTGGGTCCGTGCGTCGAGCGGCGACGCGACGGTCTCGTCCATCGCGATCAGTCGCCGAGGAGGTCGGTGACGGCGCGGGTGACGCGCGTGGTGCTCCCCACATCGTCGAGTACGTTGCGCCGGAGGCGATGCCGCAGCGCGCTCGGTGCGATCACTCGGAGATGCTGGATCGTCACCTGCCGCGCGCCATCGTACGCCGCCAAGGCCCGTGCGCCACGAAGCAGCGCGAGCTCGCCGCGCACGCCATCGGTCCCGACCGCCGCACAGAGCTGGGCCGCGGTGCGGAGGACCGCATCGGGGACGGGCAGGGCATCGACCTTCTTGCGCGCGCGCTCCACATGGCGGCGCGCCTCGGCATCGGCCTCGGCCCACTGGGCGGCGAACCCCTCGGGATCACGATCGTAGGCATCGCGACGCTTGATCACCTCGACACGTTGATCGAGATCGGTCGTCGTCGTGACCTCCACGGAGAGCCCGAAGCGATCGAGGAGCTGGGGACGGAGATCCCCCTCTTCCGGATTCCCACTCCCGACGAGGACGAAGCGTGCCGGATGGCGGACGCTGATCCCCTCGCGTTCGACGACGTTCTCCCCGGTCGCGGCGACATCGAGGAGGAGATCGACGAGATGATCCTCGAGGAGGTTGATCTCGTCGACATAGAGGTAGCCCCGATGCGCGCGCGCGAGGAGCCCGGGTTCGTACGCCTTCTCGCCGCGCGTGAGTGCCCGCTCGAGATCGAGTGCCCCGACCACGCGATCCTCGGTGGCGCCGAGCGGGAGATCGACGACGGGGACCGCGGCTTTGTGCGCGCGGAGTTTATGGCCGGCGTTCACCTGGGTCTGACAGTCGGCGCAGAGGCGACCGGCGGATGCCTTCGGGTCACAGCTGTACCGACAGCCGTCCACCACCAGCATCGGGGGGAGGAGGGCGGGGAGGGCGCGGACGGCGGTCGACTTGGCGGTGCCACGATGGCCGAGGATCAGCACCCCACCGATGGTCGGGTCGACCGCGGTGAGGAGGATCGCCCGCTTCATCTCGTCCTGCCCGACGATGGCCGAGAAGGGGAAGGGGATACGCACCAGAAAGGGCTCCGGGGGGAGGGTGTTCTATATAGTAGGGATTTTCGGGGACTGTCGCAATATCCTGACAGTTTATTTTGTAGCTGTCTATTGACAGTTTGGACTTTCGGTCTTATCGTCGCGGTAGGAACCACTCGGCGTGTTCTGCGTTCGGAGTGGGATATGGCAGGGGACTCTCAGTGGGACCGTGTGCATGACGGAGTCGGCAGTCTCGGGGGTGTCGGTGCCGGTTGAGTCGGTGCCGATGACATGGCGGGACCGGATGCTGGCCTGGCGGGACGCGATCCAGTCGAGTCCGAAGTTCCAGCGGTTTGCTGCGTCGTTCCCGCTCATGCGACCGGTGGCACTGAGGCGGTCGCGCGCGGTGTTCGACCTGGCGGCGGGGTTCGTCTACACGCAGACCCTGACGGCGTGTGTGCGGGTGGGGCTCTTCGATTTCCTCGCGGTCCGTCCGCGGACTCGAGCGGAGATCGCGGCGCATGTCGGGATCCCGCAGGAGGAGATGGAGCGATTGCTGCGGGCCGCGATCGCGCTGAAGCTGGTGCAGGGACGGTCGGGTGGACGGTTCGGGTGTGGTCCGATGGGCGCCCCATTGATCGGGAACACGGGGCTCACGCGGATGATCAAGCACAACGCGCTGCTCTACAAGGACCTGGTGGATCCGATCGAGTTCTTCCGCGACACGCGGGGTGGGCAGGGGGAGGTGGTCAGTCACTTCCCGTACACCAGCGTGGCGCATCCGGAGAAGTTCGGTCGCGGGGATGTCGCCGACTACAGCAGTCTCATGGCCGAGACGGTGTTGCCGTTGGCGGAGGACATCCTCGATCGGTACTCGCTGAAGGGACGGAAGGTGCTGCTCGATGTCGGTGGCGGTGAGGGCGCCTTCCTCGCCGAAGTCGCGTGGCGCTATCACGATCTGCGGTTGCAGTTGTTCGATCTCCCTGCGGTCATCGAGGGAGCGAAGACACGTCTGGCCCGGCTGGGGCTTGTAGGGCGGGTGGAATTGTCCGGGGGGAACTTTCATCAGGACCCTCTCCCAGTCGGTGCCGACGTGATCACCTTGGTGCGCATCCTGCTTGACCACGACGATGCCTCGGTCCTCAGGTTGTTGCAGAAGGTGAAGCAGGCCCTCGCGCCCGGAGGCGTGCTCCTGATCGTGGAGCCGTTCTCCGGTGTCCGCGGCGCCGAGACGGTCGGCGATGTCTACTTCGGGCTCTATCTCCGCGCCATGGGGCGCGGGCGCGCCCGCCGCGCCGAAGAGCTCCGCGCCCTCCTCCGACAGGCGGGCTTCTCGCGCAGCAAGGTGCATCGGACCCGCTACCCGGTGTACGCCGGTCTGATCTCCGCCGAACACTAGCCCCTCCCGAATGCAGCTCGCTCGGCAGGCGCTCCGCGCGCACGTCACCTTCCACGCGTTCTCGGCCGTCGCCTTCGCGACCTTCCTCGTCCCGCCGATCCCGGCCTTCTTCCAGAAGCCGATGAACCAGGCGATCATGGACGTGAGCTACCGGTTCGGTGGCCAACTCACGGTGTCGATCGGGGCGGTCGCCGGGATCGCCTTCCTCGCGCATGCCGCGGGCTGGAAGCGCACCCTCCAGGCTTTGGCGCTCGTCTTCGTGATCGCCTTCACCGCCGAGGCGGTGGGGACCGTCACGGGCGCGCCGTTTGGGCCGTACATCTACACCGATCGCCTCGGCTACCGACTCTTCGGGCTCGTCCCATTCAATATCCCGACCTCCTGGTTCTACATGCTCGTCGCCTCACTTGGGATCGGGAGCCGATTCCTCCCGGGTCGCGATGATGGCGTGACGCGCTGGTGGTGGGCCTTCGTCGCTGCCCTCATCATGACGGCGTGGGACCTGGTCATGGATCCCGCGATGTTCGAGACCGAGCACTGGATCTGGCAGCTCCCCGACCTCTCCACGGCCCCGGCCTGGCAACGTCTCCTTGGTCATGACGGCTACTTCGGGGTCCCCGTCGCGAACTTCCTCGGGTGGATTCTCACAGGGACGATCGTCGCCCGGGTGACACTCGCGTTGATCCCACCGAGCATCTGGACCTCACGGGTGGCGCCGCATGACTTCCCGCTCGCGCTCTATGCTGCGAATGGCCTCCTGCCGATCGTGATCTGTCTGCGATGGGGGATGGTGCCGGCCGGGATCGTCGGGATGGTGGCGATGGGGATCCCGCTCTGGATGGCGTCCCGTCAGCGGCCCCAGAGCAGATACACGTGAACGGCGTGAAAGCCGAGCGCTGAGAGCAGGGCGAAGGCGTAGAGCAGGGGATGCCGATCGACACGCCGGAGGAAGTACATCGACACCATGAGGCTTCCCCCCGCCCCCAAGAAGGTGAGGAGCTCGACCGGGGCGGGTCCATTCCCCGTCTGGCGATGCCAGAGGACCAGCACCGTCGCCTCGATCACGACCACGGCCAGCATGAAGAGGATCATCCCATCGGCCGCGAGCGCACGGAAGAAGGGACGGAGACGGCGACGGAGCGCGGAATCGGTGGCCATGTCGTGCGTGCGAATGGAGGAGTGCATCAGAGACTGTGGGGTCGGCGACGGACCCGCATCATGATCTCGCGCCGCGGCCGCGTCGTGAGCCGCGCGGCGGGTCGTACCGCGGCCGGATCGAGCGCCTCGAGGTCGTAGCGGCGCGTGAGTCGTGCGATGAAGAGCGAGGCTTCGAGGGTGGCAAAGGCCGCCCCCACACAGACCCGAGGCCCCCACCCGAAGGGGAGGAATGATCCCGGGAGGATCTCCTGCTCGCGCTCGGCGGAGAAGCGATCAGGATCGAAGAGTTCAGGCGCCTTCCACAGGCCTTCATGCCGGTGGATCGTCCACGGGGCGATCATGAGCATCGTGCCGCGTTTGATCCGACGACCGCCGAGGACGGTGTCCTCGAGGGCGACGCGCGGCAGGAAGGTGATCGGCGGATAGAGCCGCATCGTCTCCTTGAAGACCGCCTTGATGTACGGAAAGCGCTTGGCGTGCTCGATGGTGATCTCGCCATCCCCACAGAGCGCGTCGACCTCCGCCCGGATCCGGCCCACGACCTCCGGGCGCTGGGAGAGGAGGAAGAAGACCCAGGTGAGGACGCTCGCACTCGTCTCATGGCCGGCGAGGAAGAAGACGCCGAGTTCATTGACGAGTTCCTCGCGGGTGAAGCGCTCGCCGGTGACCGGATCGACCGCGGCGATCGCGGCCGCACAGATGTCATCGAAGACGGGGGCGTCTGGGGCGAAGCGCGGCGCGAGCATCGCGTCGATATGCGCCCGGATCCGCCGACAGGCCTCGAGCACCGGCGCTGGCTGCGTGGTGTGGCTCCACGGCTTGTCGAAGAGGAGCGCCTTCACGTTCACGCTCGCGACCTGCCGCTCGAAGACGGTGAAGGCCTCGAAGACATCGCGGGCGGCTCCCTCATGTAGTGGGATCGAGAAGATCGTCCGCGTGATCACATCGGCGGTGAGATGTCCCATCGCCGCATCGAGGGAGAAGGGCGCATCCTGCGCGATCTTCTCGTCGAGCCATCGCTCGTGATCGGTGACGGCATCGACCATCTGCCCGAAGGCGCGGTTGAGGCGCATGTGCGAGAAGGCGGGTTCGATCATCCGCCGCTGCCGCTTCCAGGTCTCCCCGCTCGAGACGAACATCGCGTTCCCGATGAGCGGGGCGACGGCATCCACCATCAGGTCGTTCTTGGGGAAGATCCCCTCGGCGTCATTCAGGACCTCGACGACGAGGGCGGGGTCGTTCAGGTAGAGGATCCCACGGCGCGTGACGCCGAGCGGGAGGACCTTCTCGCGATAGGCGAGATCGGGGATCAGGGAGAGGAGGTCCCCTTCGCCGCTCGCGATCACGCGGAGGAGGGAGCGGATCGGCCCGATGGGTCGTGGGGCCGGTGGACGGTAGGCGGTCTCAGGCACGGGCATCGGCTCGCGTGTCGGCCGTGAGGGCGCGGGTGGTCCAGAGCACGCCGAGGAGTTCATTGCCGGCGATGCCCAGGAGCAGCACGGGGGCGAGATCGCAGAGGACGAGCGCGGCGAAGCCGGTGGCCATCCCGAGTCGGCCCCAGAGGGAGGCGCGCGCCATCAGGGTGAGATTCGCACGGCCGGCGACGATGTAATAGAAGCCGAGGACCATCGCGCTCATCCCGAGGAGACGGATCCAGTGCTCCGTGGTGCGCGTGGTGCGGAGAAGATCGAGGGTCGGGCCGGGCGCGAGGAAGAGCGCGGCACCGACCAGGAGATCGTAGACGCCGAACATGATGAGCGAGCGAGCGGTGTTGTTCATGGGATGAAAGCTGAAGGCTTAAAGCTTAAAGCCTTCAGCCTTGAGCCTCTCTGACCACGACGCGTCGGCTCACGCCGCGGGTGTACCACCGATGGATCTGCACATGGTGGTAGATGATGATGCTGAGGCCGATGGTGAGGGGGATCGCCCAGGCCATCGGGTTGAGGGCGTGGCTCGGGAGGAGCCGGACGAGCCCGAAGGTCATGAAGGCGGTGTAGACGGAGATCCCCGCGCCGACGAGGGCCTTCATGTGTTCGACGAGATAGGCCCACTTAGGGGGCGCGGTACGGAAGGCGAAGTAGAGGTTGGTGCCGCCGGAGGCGAGGCCGACGATGCTGATCCCGATCATGAGGGGCTGGCCATCGAGATAGCCGTGCGCGGCGCAGTTGAGGGCGGCGAGGATCACCGCGAGCTGGATCGCGACATCGACGGGGGTGCGATTCGCCGCATGCTGCCGCTTGTTGCGCACCACGCGGAGGCCGTGCCAGGCGAGGCTCACGGTGAGGGTTGCGAGGTAGAGCATCATCCAGCCGAAGATCGCGCGGATGGTCGTCGGGGACCATTCGGCGGGGGGGAGATGCGGGTGAGTCCCGACGGGGTCGAGGAGGGTGGTGATCCCCATCCCCATCGCGATGCAGCCGGTGACGAGCATGCTGTAGGCGAAGACGAGCCCCCACCGTCGGTGGGCGACCCCCCCCTTCTTGGTGAGGACGGCGACCCAGAAGAGGACCAGTCCGACCGCTCCCGTGGCGATATGGCCGCCGACGAGGATCGAGAAGAGTGTCATGCGAGGCAATCTGGCTCCACTGTCAGGTTGGGGCAATAAACCGAATAAAAGCCGAAATCAGGGGTCAGGGATCAGGTATCAGCTGGCATCTGATACCTGAAACCTGTCCCCTGCAGCCTGTCCCCTGCCGTCTCTTGACGGTTTTGGGTCCGAGTGGCACCTTAGAAGTGTCAATGACCCTTTACGGACTTGAGCGTCTAGTAAACGTTACTCCACACCCGTTCCAGTAGGTGCCTCGATCCCGATGGTGATGTCCACGGCAGTCGTCTTCGATCAGCCACGGCAGCTCTCGCTCCGTGAGCTCGCACTCGCCCCTCCAGGAGCGGGTGATGTGGTCGTCGACATCCATTGGTCATCGATCAGTGCAGGGACCGAGCGGCTCCTCTGGGAGGGCCGGATGCCTGCCTTCCCAGGCTTGGGGTATCCGCTCGTGCCCGGCTACGAGTCGGTCGGGGTCGTGACGCAGGTGGGCGCCGATGCCGCGCTCCCGATCGGGACACCGGTCTTCGTGCCGGGTGCGAATTGCTACGGCGAGATCCGCGGACTCTTCGGTGGCGCCTCGCGTACCGTTGTCGCGCCCGCGCCGCGAGTGATCCCCATTGACGCCGAGCTCGGTGAGCGCGCGACGCTGTTGGCCCTCGCGGCGACGGCGCTCCATGCGATCCGCGGCGGCAGCGTCCTTCCCGATCTCATCATCGGTCATGGGGTCTTCGGTCGGCTCGTCGCGCGACTCACCCTCGCCCTCGGTGGCTCGCCCACGGTGTGGGAGCGCGCACCCGAGCGACTGGACGGGGCCGCTGGCTATCCGGTCCTCGACGCGGCCGCCGACGCGCGCCGCGACTATCGCTGCATCCTCGACGCGAGTGGCGACGCCGCACTCCTCGACACGCTGATCCCGCGGCTCGCGCCGCAGGGGGAGATCGTGCTCGCGGGGTTCTATAGCGCGCCGATCTCCTTCGCCTTCCCGGCGGCCTTCATGAAGGAGGCGCGGCTCCGCGTCGCCGCCGAATGGAAGCCGGCCGATCTCCACGACGTCCGCGCGATGGCCACCGACGGTCGCCTCTCGCTCGACGGCCTGATCACCGATGTCGCTCCCGCGACGGATGCCGCCGCGGCCTACCGCGCGGCGTTCGACGATCCCCGCTGTCTCAAGATGGTCCTCGATTGGAGATCCCCCCAGTGATCCATTCCGCTCAGCCGACGACCGACGCCATGGTCCAACTGCACCGCGCCATCCGCGATGAGGCGGCGCAGGACCCTGATCCCGTGTCGACTGGGGACGTGACCAAGGCGACCCAGATCATCGCGATCTATGGCAAGGGGGGGATCGGGAAGAGCTTCACGCTCGCGAACCTCTCCTACATGATGGCGCAGCAGGGGAAGAAGGTCCTCCTCATCGGGTGCGACCCGAAGAGCGACACGACCTCCCTCCTCTTCGGCGGCCGCG
>JBMTXT010000005.1:0-32260 GCA_049453775.1 Gemmatimonadaceae bacterium
TACATCGACGAGATCGACAAGATCGCGCGGAAGTCGGAGAACCCGAGCATCACGCGCGACGTGTCAGGCGAGGGCGTGCAGCAGGCGCTCCTCAAGATCCTCGAGGGGACGGTGGCCTCGGTGCCCCCGCAGGGGGGCCGGAAGCACCCGCAGCAGGAGTACATCCAGCTCAACACCAAGGACATCCTCTTCATCTGCGGCGGGGCCTTCGACGGGCTCGAGAAGATCATCGAGGCCCGCCTCGGGAAGCGACAGATCGGGTTCGGCTCCTCGGCGGCGAAGCAGGAAGCCAAGGCAGGCGATACCAATCTGTACGGCGATGTCGAGCCGGAGGATCTCCTCCGCTTCGGGCTGATCCCCGAGCTCGTCGGGCGCCTCCCGGTCTCGGTCCCGCTCCATGGGCTCGACGAGGACGCTCTGGTGGAGATCCTCAAGGCGCCGAAGAACGCGATCACCAAGCAGTACGCCAAGCTCTTCGCGCTCGAGGATGTGCAGCTCGTGTTCGATGAGGGGGCGCTGCGCGCGATCGCGCGGAAGGCGATCCAGCGTGGGACCGGCGCCCGTGGGCTCCGCGCCATCGTGGAGGAGACCCTCCTCGAGACGATGTTCGAGCTCCCGAGCCGAGAGGATGTGGAGGAGGTGCGCGTCACGGAGGCGACGGTGACGCAGCGGCAGGCCCCGCTCCTCACGCTCTCCGCCAAGCGCGCCAAGAAGGAGGCGTGAGCGGCGCCCCCGCGGAGGAGGGGGGCGCCACGCGTCCCGCCCCAGACCCGCTCGTCATCCGCTCGCTCGAGTTCCTCGGGCCGATGGCCACCGTCGATGGGTGGCGCCCCACCTCGACGCTCCCCGAGATCGCCTTCGCGGGGCGGTCCAACGTCGGGAAGTCTTCGCTCCTGAATCGCCTCGTGCGCCGGAAGGCGTTCGCGCGCGTGAGCCGCACCCCCGGGCGGACGCGCGAGATCAACTTCTTCGCGGTGAACGGGACCTTCGTCCTGAGCGACCTCCCCGGATACGGCTACGCGCGGATCTCCAAGACGCGGCAGGCCGAATGGCGTCCGCTCATCGAAGGGTACCTCCGGCGGTCCCCGAACCTCCGCGGGGTCGTGCAGCTGCTGGACGTCCGGCGCGAGCCCACCGATGACGATCGCCTGATGCTCGATCTCCTCGCCGACATCGGGGTCCCCACCATCATCTGCGTGACGAAGGTCGACAAGCTCTCCGCGCAGGCCGCGGCGGCGCAGATGGAGGTGATCGCCCGGACCCTGCAGCTCGATCCCGAGCAGATGATCCCCTTCAGCGCGGTCACGGGAGCGGGGCGCGACGAGCTCGCCGAGGCACTCGTCTCCCTCCTGGCGGTATCTTCCGAGCATGCCACGGATCCCACTGCAGCCCCTCCCGCCGACGCCGACTGAGGCGCTGGCCACCCGGTGGCTCGGCCAGCTCGCCGAGCGACTCGCCGACCCCACGACCGACCGGGCCCTCCTCTGCCGGGAGACGCTCCTCGAGCTCGCCTATCCCGCCTTTCGGGACCGGTGGGAGGAGGCGGTCCACGACGAGCGCGAACCGATGGGGACGCGCCTCGCCCTCGCGGCGCTCGACCCGCGGCATGTCACGCTCGAGCCCGAGTATTACGGCGACTGTGATCAGGCGCGGTTCCAGCGCGTAAAGCCCCTGCTCTGGCTCTGGTATACCTTCGATCGGCTCCCGATCGGCGGGCAGGCGGTCGGCCTCGGGGTACAGCTCCGGCGTGTGCTCGCGCCGCACATCTTCGCACGCGTGGGGCGGAACTTCAAATGCTTCCAGCACGTGGAGTTCTCGTTCGGCTACAACATGGAGGTAGGCGACGATGTGGTCGTGCATCGCCATGTGCTGCTCGATGATCGCGGGGGGATCCGACTCGGGAACCGCGTCTCGATCAGCGATTACGCGAACATCTACTCCCACACCCACAGCATCGTCGAGCAGGTGGATGTCACGAACGCGATGACGGTCCTCGCGGACGACGTGCGGGTGACCTATCACGCGACGGTCCTCGCCGGCGTGCATGTGGGGGAGAACGGGATGGTGGGCGCGGTGGCGGTGGCCACCAAGGATGTGCGCCCCTATCACGTGAACGTGGGGATCCCGGCGAAGAGCGTGCGGGTGAAGCCGAATGCCCCGCGCGAGGGCGACGATCGCTTACGGACGAGCCGGGAGCGCGCCGAGGAGCGATGACATCGCACGCGGCGCGGTCGGGCCGCGCCCCTAGCGCACCTCGATCACGTCGTGGACGGTCGGGGTCGCGAGGAGGATCCGGGCCTCGTCCACGAAGCGCTTCTCATGCGGCCAGCTGAAGCGGCGACGCGCCTGGGACGGCGTGAGCCAACCATGGCGCGCATGCTCCTCTCCTACGACCACGTGCGCCTCGGGGGCGACCACCGCGCAGAAGACCGCCGCGAGCTGCACGCGCTGCGTCGGGAGCAGGTAGAAGGGGTGCATCGTGATCGAGAGGAGGCGCTGCGGGACGAGCCCGGTCTCCTCGTGGAGCTCGCGCCGCGCGGCGACCTCGGGGGGCTCCCCGGGGAGGACCTTGCCATGCACCATCTCCCACGAGCCGGGACAGCGCGTCCCTGCCGCGCGCTGGAGGACGAGGACCTGCCACCCTTTGGTGACGGGCCGCATCACGAGGACATCGACGACGCCGACCGGGAGGGGATCATGCATGGGATTTCCTGGTGCGCCGAAGGACCGCGCGCAGGCGCTGGAGCGCCTCGGCCGCGTCTCGGCGAGGGAGGTGGAGTGCGAGATGCAGCGCTTCGGGGGGATGGGGGTCCACCGGATCGACGGCCGGGACCCCGTCAGGGGCTTCGAGGATCACGAAGCCGTCGCGCTCCAGCAGGTCGCTCAGCTCCCGACGTATCGGCTCCTCCGCCTCGACCTGGATGACGCGGGAGGGCGAGGGGCCGGCCGCGGATTCCGCGGGCGGGGGGACGGGGGACGAGGGGGTGGTCTGTCCCATCGGTGGCGCCTCGAGGACGCGCAGGAGCTCGGCGAGCGTGGTGTCGCCACGCGTCACATGCGCGACCCCGGAGTCCCAGAGGGAGCGCATCCCGGAGGCCCGCGCCGCCGCCATGAGCTGATCGATCGGTTCGCCGGCCGCGATACGCGCCTGGAGGTCCCCGGTCACCGTGAGGAGCTCATGCACCGCATGCCGCCCCCGGTAGCCTGTCATCGCGCAGTCGGGGCAGCCCACCGCGCCAGCGAGGGCGATCTCGTGCGGGAGATAGCGCCGGAGGCGGTCGGGGGTCTCCTCCGAGGAGGCCGGCGCCTTGCAGCGCGGGCAGAGGCATCGCAGCAGACGCTGGGCCACGATCCCCTTGAGCGCCGCCGCGATCTTGTAGGCGTCGACGCCGAGGTCGGTCAGCCGGGTCACGGAGGCCGCCGCATCATTGGTGTGAAGGGTCGAGAGCACCAGGTGACCGGTGAGCGCCGCCTGCACCGCGATCTGGGCCGTCTCGCGGTCCCGGATCTCCCCGATGAGGATCACATCGGGATCCTGTCGTAGGATCGATCGGAGCGCGGCCGGAAAGGTGAGCCCCGCCTTCTCGTGCACCTGCACCTGCACGATTCCGGGCAGGCGGTACTCCACCGGGTCCTCGACCGTGATGATGTTGACCCCACGCGCCTTGATGGCCTGCAGGATCGAGTAGAGCGTCGTCGTCTTGCCCGACCCCGTGGGGCCCGTCACGAGCACGAGCCCCTCCCGCGCCTCGAGGAGCGCGGTCAGCTCCTGATACTCCGACTCGAGGAGACCGAGGGCCTCGAGCGAGAGGACGGTGGTGCTCTGATCGAGGATCCGGATGACGACCTTCTCCCCCTGGGAGGCGGGGAGGGTCGAGACGCGGAGATCGACCCGCTTCCCCTGCACCCCCACCCGCACGCGCCCATCCTGCGGACGGAGGCGGTCGGCGATGTCGAGCTGCGCCATGATCTTCACGCGGGAGACGAGGGGGACTTTCACCGTCTGGGGGAGGACCATCATCTGCCGGAGGACCCCGTCGATGCGGTAGCGGACCGCGACCCCGGCCTCCTCGGGCTCCAGGTGGATATCGGACGCGCGGCACCGCACCGCCTCCGCGATCAACCGATCCATGAGCTGGATGAGTGGCCCCTCCCCGCCGGGGACGGCGTGGGGATCGCGCGGCCGGTAGAGTTCCTCGAGACGACGGGCGATCGCCGCGGGGGGCGCGACCTGGAGGCGCACGGTGCGCCCGAGGGCGAAGGCGAGGGTTCGCTCGCAGTCGTGGTCGAGGGGGTCCGCGGTGGCCACGTCGATCGTCGTACGGGTCACCGCGAGGGGGACCACCCCGTACCGTCGCGCAAGCGCCTCCGGGAGGGCGTCGATCGCCTGAGCCGAGATCCGATCGAGGTCCGCGACCGCGAGGCGGAATCGGTCGGCGACCGCGGCCACGACCTGGGCATCGGTCACGTAGCAGCGTGCGACCGCGGCCTCCCAGAGGTGCTCCGTCGGTTCGGCGGCGAGGCGGGCCGATTCCTCTGCGGAGAGCAGATCGTCGAGGACCCCGCGCACCCACTCATCCTTCGCCCGCATCAGAGCGATGACCAGAAGGGGCGCGCGACGTCGAGGGAGAGGAGCCAGCCCTTCCCGCGCACCGGACGGGCGACATCCAGTCGCAGGAGATCGAAGAGCCCGATCACCCCGACCCCGAGACTGGGGGCCGCGGTCCAGCGGTCGGTGTCGCGCGCGTGGACCCACGCCTGATGGAGATAGGGGGCGACCGTCACCGGGGTCGGCACCGTCCCGAATCGACCGAAGCTGAGCGCGAGTGCCCCGGCGGGGCGCTGGTATTCGATCCGTTGGGTGATCGCCACCGCCCCACGGAGCGAATGGAAGGCGTACCCAGGTGCGGAGAGGGGACCGCCGACGAAGGCCCCCCACTGCACCGGCACCCCTGCCCCCGACGAGACGCCGTGCAGCCAGGTGCGGGTGACGAGGCGTCCCGCCCCGACGGGGCGACGCGCCTCAAGCTCGGCGGAGAGTCGGATGAGTCCGGTCGCGACGGTGGGACCGGCATCGGTGCGTGCGAACGCGAGTTGGGCGTTCCCGATCACCTGGGACGCATCGGGATCAGCTGCTGGCGCGCGCGTCCATCCGAGCGCCACCACGGAGAGCGTGCGCCGGTCGGCGGCGAGGGTGGGTTCGTATCGACCGGTGGAGGGACGCGCAGCGACGGGGAGCGGACGATGCCGCTCGCGGGCGAGCTCGAGCGACCACCGATCGCGCTCCCGGGGCGCGGAGCGGTACTGGACGCGGCCGCGCACGAGCCCATAGGGATCGGTCCAGTCGCTCCCGAACTCCTGTGAGGCGAGGGAGTTCCGGAGCCCGCTCACCTCGGGCAGCCCCCCCGCCTCACCGAAGTCCTCCGACCAGTCGATGGTGAGCTGCGCCTCTCGCGGGGACCGCCAGAGGAGTGCCCCCCCACCCTTCCACTGATGATCCGCGGTCCCGTAGCGACCCACGAGGGCGGCGGTGAACCCATTCCCGAGGGTCTGAGAGACCCCGCCCCCCATCGCGAGCCCCTCCACGCGATTGACCCGTAGGAGATCGGAAACCCGTCGGGCGAAGGGCCGGGCGAGCCCCACCCGCGCGAGGGCGCCAGCGCGCACGAGCTCGCGCGCGGCCTCTTGGACCTCTCGCACCTCGGCATCGTCGAGGGTCCGGATCGCCTCGGGGAGGGTGCGCAGGATCTCTCCCTCGAAGGGATAGGCCCGCTGGGCACTGCGCGGGACCTCACTAATCTCCGGCCCGAGGAACCGCTCGGGCGGCGGAGTGACGTTCGGCTCGAGATCGGTGATCTCCCAGCGCCCGCGGATGATCCCCCGCGCGGGGAAATCCATCCAGGTGGCGGTGCGCCGGATCTCGATCTCCTGCCGCCGTGGGAGCCAGAAGCGCCCATCGACGAGCCCGTTCTCGAGGATGACCGAGACATCCTCGAGCTGGGGATCCTTCAGGGCGGCGCGCGTGAAGGAGAGGGTCATGCGCACCACGGCGGCATTCGCGCGATCGAGATGGATCGCCCCGACGGCGGCCGGCTGTCGGTCGTCCTTGGGCCGCACCTGGAGCATCAGGACATCGATCGCCTGTGCCCCGGACCGGATCGCGAGTGAATCGCTGAGCCGATACTCGTAGAGGGCGAGCCCCGCCTCCGAGAGGGGATGCGCGACGTCACGCACCTCGTCCCCGTCCCCGAGTCGGATGATCGAGGGGAAGTTGTTCTGCACCACCCCGAGATGATCGCGGTGGTAATTCATGTCGGTCGGGAGGAGGAGGGTATCCCGGCGCCCGATGATCCGTTGGGCGCTGCGATCCGGGGCCTGCCAGAGGACCTCGACCATCAACTCATCCGACTTCACGACCGCCGGCGGGAGGGGGAACCCGTCGCCGAACTGGGCGAGGAAGGTCACGTAACCATGGGCCCGTGCCCGGTAATCGCGCAGGGCGGTGTCCGCGAGTTGCACGCTCCGCCGCGCGATCGCCGCGCGGATCAGCGCGAGGGACCGCTCGTCGTTCCACCGGTCCTGCGCCTCGAGGGAGGGGGCGAGGAGGCAGAGGATCGCGAGCCAGCGGAAGCGCATGCGCGGAATCTCATGGGGTGGTCGCTCCCTCACAACCATCGCCGCAACGCAGAGGGGGGCACATATTTCCCGGATGTCGTTCCGTCTGACCGGGATCGGTCACCCCACGATCTTCGACCTCCTCGGTCAGGCGCCCTTCCTCGTCGGGCGTGCGACGACGACCGACTGCCCGGTGATCGACCCCACGGTGTCGCGTCAGCATGCGGAGCTCCGCGTCACGCCCGACGGGGTCACGGTGCGCGATCTGGGGTCGAGCAACGGGACCTTCATCAACGACGTGCCGGTCGCGACGGAGGGCGGGACGCTCCGGGCCGGGGACCGCGTCCGCTTCGGTCAGGTGGGATTCACCGTCGAGGCGACCGCCCCCGCCCCCACGGCCCCGCCCCGCGCGGAGCCCCCTCCGTCGCCAAGCGCGACGATCGTCCGGCAGGTCCCGAAGCTCTCGGAGCTCGAGGCGATCGCTGCAGCCCGCGCCGCGGCCCCGGCGAACGACCCCGCCGCCAAGGATCGGCGCCGGCTCGCGCTCCTCCTCGAGGTCTCGAAGGGCCTCGGACGGGCGACCGATCTCGACACCCTCCTCGGCAAGATCGTCGACTACACCTTCCAGGTGCTGGAGGCGGATCGCTGCGCGATCCTCCTCACCGACGACGATGGCACCCTCGTGCCGAAGCTCTCGCGTGACCGCCGCGGACAGGCCGCCACCGGCGATGTCCCCCAGTCGATCCTGCGCACCGCCCTCGACGAGCAGGTCGCGATCCTCTCGGACGATGCCGCGCAGGACGCGCGCTTCACCGGTCAGTCCGTCGTCCTGCAGAAGGTGCGCTCGGCGATGTGCGTCCCATTGCTCGATAGCGCGACGCGCCCCCTCGGGGTGCTCTACGTCGACAACTTCTCGCTCACCCGCTTCGGTGAGGCCGATCTCGACCTCCTCATCGCCTTCGCCGGGATCGCCGCGGTCTCGCTCGAGAACGGCCAACTCGCCGAGCGGATCCGACGTGAGGCGCTGGCCCGCAGCAACTTCGAGCGCTTCTTCACCCCCCAGCTCGCGGCCCGTATCGCCTCGAGCCCTGACGCCGTCACCCTCGGCGGGGAGAAGCGCCCCGTCGCGATCCTGTTCTCAGATATCCGTGGCTTCACCGCGCTCTCCGAGACGATGCACCCCGATGCGATGGCGCGGCTCCTCACCGAGTATTTCACCGAGATGGTGGAGTGCGTGTTCCGCCATGGCGGGACCCTCGACAAGTTCATCGGCGACGCGGTGATGGCCCAGTGGGGGGCGCCGCTCGGGGCCCCCGATGATTGCGACCGGGCGATGCAGGCCGCGCTGGATATGATGACCGCGCTCGATACGCTGAATGCGCGCTGGCGCACGGCGGGGCGACCGACACTCGAGATCGGGATCGGTCTCAATGTGGGCGATGTCTTCGCCGGGAACATCGGGAGCGAGCGACGCCTCGAGTACACGGTCATCGGGGATCCGGTGAACACCGCGAGTCGGCTCTGCGGCGCGGCAGGGCCTGGGGAGATCCTGCTCTCGGAGCCGCTGCGCGCCGCGCTCGCCGCCCCCCCCGCCCTCGAGGCCCTCCCCCCGATGGAGCTCAAGGGGAAGAGCCAGCCGCTCCCCGTCTTCCGCGTCCGGCGGTGAGTCCGCTCCCCATAGAGGTCCCCGCCGGCTACGACCGCCTGGTCGTGGGACGTGCGACGGTCATCGCGCGACTCGCGGCCGTCGAGGGATTCCGCCGGGCGCTCGCTGCCGCCCCGACCCTCCACGCCTGGGCCGGGGCCGAACCCGATGCAGCACCCTTCCAGGGACGCGTGACGGCGTGGGGGGTGACCCTCCCCGGGAGCGCCGTGCCGGTCGTGGTGCGCCATGCTCATCACGGCGGGGCCTTCGGGAGGCTCCTCGGGGATCGCTTCCGCGGCGCGGGGCGCGCGCCGTGGGAGCTCCGGATGGCGTTGCATCTGCGCGAGGCCGGGGTGCGCACCCCGGATCTGGTGGGGTACGTGCTCTATCCCGCCGGGCTCGGGACCAGTCGGATCGATGTGGTGACGCGTCGACTCCCCGATGGCGCCGACCTCCCCACCCTCTGGCGGACCGCATCGACCGAGACGCGGGAGCGCCTCCTCGTCGCCGTGGCCGCCCTCCTCCGCGACCTTCGAGCGGGGGGGATCCATCATGCCGACCTCAATGCGAAGAACCTGCACCTCGCCTGTGACGGGGGACGGTGGCACGCCTGGCTCCTCGACGTGGATCGCGTGCAGCTCGGGTCGCCGAATGCGGCGGGGATCGGCGAGCGCAATCTCGCCCGACTCGAGCGCTCGCTGCGGAAGTGGCGCGACCGGTGGCAACTCCCGATCGATGAGTCGACGCTCGCCCATCTCCGCACGCTCGTGACGGCGGACGCCACATGAGCCGCGTGGCGATGGATCGCGTCTGCATCGTGATGATGTCCGCGGTGGGCGATGTCGTGCACGTGCTCCCGTTGCTGACCGCGCTCAAGCGGGCACATCCCGCGATGCAGGTCACCTGGGTGCTGCAGCCCGGCCCCGCGGGGCTCGTGCGCGGCCATCCCCTGGTCGACGAGATCCTTCTCTTCGATCGCACCAGGCGCCTCGACGGGTTCCGCGAGATCCGCCGCGCGCTGCACGCCCGGCGTTTCGACCTCGTCATCAACCTGCAGGTCTACTTCAAGGCGGGGATCATCACCTCGTTCACGCGCGCCCCGGTGAAGCTGGGGTTCGACCGGGCCCGAGCCCGGGACGCCAACTGGCTCTTCACGACCCATCGGATCCCCCCGCATGCGATGCAGCATGTGCAGGATCAGTATCTCGAGTTCGCCGATTGGCTCGGGGTCCCCGCCCAGCCGGTCCACTGGGGCCTCGGGCCGTGGAATGACGCCGAGCGCGCCTGGCAGCGGGCATTCCTGGCGCGCTTCGATCGTCCGATCGCGCCGATCGTGGTCGCGACGAGCAAACCCGTCAAGGATTGGATCCCCGAGCGCTGGGCCGAGGTCTGCGATGCGCTGTGGCATGACTTCGGATTACAGCCGGTGTTGGTCGGGGCGCGGTCGCCACGCGAGCTGCACGCGGAACGGGTGATCCTCGAGCGGGCGCGCCAGACGCCGGTCAGCGCCTTGGGTCAGGGCGGGCTCCGCGGCCTCGTGGGGATCCTCGATGCGTCGGCGCTGGTGCTCTCGCCGGACACGGGGCCGCTGCACATCACCGTCGCACTGGACCGACCGGTGGTGAGCCTGATCGCGTATTCGAACCCCAAGCGCGTGGGGCCTTACCGGAAGTTCGGGGACCTCATGGTCGACGCCTACGGTGATCCCGGGGAGGACTATCCGATCTCGATGGAGAACCGCCCAGATCGGATGCCGCGCATCACGGTGCAGCAGGTGCTCGACCGCGTCGAGCGGTGGCGGACGCACTACGCGGTGCACTACCCGCCGCGACTGACCCCGGCGCCGACGTCGTAGCGCAGTCCGAGCTCGGCCAGGAGCGCGACGAGTCGCCGCAGCCCGAGCCCCATCACACTGAAGTAATCGCCCGCGATCCGATCGACGATCGTCGCGCCGAAGCCTTGGATGCCGTACGCGCCCGCCTTGTCCATCGGTTCGCCGGTCGCGACGTAGGCGGCGATCTCCTCGGCGCTGAGGGGGCGGAAGGTGACCTGCACCGACTCGACGGCGCTCACGATCTGACCGTGATGCGCGACCGCCATCGCGGTGTGGACCGTATGCGTGCGACCGCTGAGCCGAGCGAGCGTCGCGCGCGCCTCCGTCACATCGGCGGGCTTGCCGAGGATCGTGTCGTCGAGGACGACGATGGTGTCGGCGGCGATCACCACCGAGGCGGGGGCCTGCGCGGCGAGGGTCGCGGCCTTGGTGCGCGCGAGTCGCTCGCAGTGCGGGACCGGCGCCTCGCCTGGGAGAACCGACTCATCGATGTCGGCCGGCCGCACGACATGTGTGATCCCGATCAGATCGAGGAGATCCCGACGGCGCGGGGACTGGGACGCGAGGATGACCTCGAGGGGCGGGGTCATCGTTCGAGCCAGAGGGTGACCGGCCCATCGTTCACGAGCTCGACCGCCATATCGGCCCCGAACTCCCCGGTGGCCACCTCGCACCCCTGCGCGCGCAGCAGGTCGATGAACTCATGGTAGAGGGCGCGCGCCTGCGCCGGCGGCGCGGCGGCGATGAAGGAGGGGCGGCGGCCCTTCGCCGCGTCGCCGTACAGGGTGAACTGGCTCACCACGAGGAGCGCGCCCTGCACCTCATCGAGCCCGAGGTTCATCTTCCCCTGCGCATCGGGGAAGAGCCGGAGCCCCGTCACCTTCTCCGCCATCCAGCGGTTCTCGGCGTCGGTGTCGGTCGCGGTATAGCCGACGAGGAGGCAAAGCCCCCGCCCGATCGCCCCGATCACCCCCCCATCGACGCGCACCTCGGCGCGCGAGACCCGCTGCAGCAGGACGCGCATCGCCGCCGCCTACTCGACCGTGACCGACTTGGCGAGGTTGCGCGGCTGGTCGACGTTCGCCCCGCGCTTCACCGCGATGTAGTAGGCGAGGAGCTGGAGCGGGATGCTCGCGAGGACCGGGGTGAGCATGTCGACGGTCTCGGGGATCCGGATCTCGTGGTCCATGAGACCGGCGAGCGCCGGCTCGTCGCGGCTCGTGATCACGATCGTCTTCCCCCCGCGCGCCTTCACCTCCTGGATGTTCGAGACGACCTTCTCGAACACCGAGTCGTGCGGGGCGATGAAGACCACCGGCATCTTCTCGTCGATCAGCGCGATCGGCCCATGCTTCATCTCCGCCGCGGGATAGCCCTCGGCGTGGATATAGCTGATCTCCTTGAGCTTGAGCGCCCCCTCGAGCGCGGCGGGGAAGTTGTACCCCCGGCCGAGATAGAGAAAGTTATGCGCGTCCCGGTACGCCTCGGCGATCGCCTCGATCGCGGGGGCCTGATCGAGGATCCCCTGGATCTGCCGCGGGAGGAGGTCGAGGGCCTGGGTCACCTCCCGCCCGCGGGTGACCGAGAGGTTCCGCTTGCGCGCGAGCTTAAGCGCGAAGAGGGCGAGCGCGACCACCTGGCTCGTGAAGGCCTTGGTGGAGGCGACGCCGATCTCCGGACCCGCATGGAGATAGATCCCGCCGTCGTCCTCACGGGCGATGGTCGATCCGACGACGTTCACGAGGCCGAGCGTCCGCGCCCCGCGGGCCTTCGCCTCGCGCATCGCCGCCAGCGTGTCCGCCGTCTCCCCCGACTGGGAGATCACGATGCAGAGCGTCGTCGGCGTGATGATCGGGTTGCGATAGCGGAACTCGGAGGCGTACTCCACCTCGACCGGGACGCGTGCCATGTCCTCGATCATCAGCTCACCAATGAGCGCGGAGTGCCAGCTGGTCCCGCAGGCGGTGATGACGATGTTGTCGATCGCCATCAGCTCGTCGTGGCTCATGTTCAGCCCCCCGAGCTTCGAGGTCCCTTCTTCGAGACGGAGGCGCCCGCGCATGGTATTCGCCACGGTCTGCGGTTGCTCGAAGATCTCCTTCAGCATGAAGTGCTCATAGCCGCCCCGTTCGATCGCATCGAGGTCCCAGGCGATCGTCTCGACGGAGCGCCGGATGGGGGAGGCGTTGATGTCGAGGATGCGGTACCCGTCCGCCGTGAGCACCACCAAGTCCCCTTCATTCAGGTAGATCACCTCACGGGTGTGCGCGAGGATCGCCGAGGCGTCGGAGGCGAGGAAGTACTGGCCGTCCCCGACCCCGACGAGCAACGGACTCCCCTTTCGGGCACCGACGATCTTCCCGGGGTCCTTGCTCGAGACGACGGCGATCCCGTACGTCCCCTCGACCACCCGAAGCGCCCCGATCACCGCCTCCTCGAGCGAGCCCTCGAAGAGCTCTTGGATGAGGTGCGAGAGCACCTCGGTGTCGGTATCGGACCGGAAGAGATGCCCCTTGCTCTTGAGCTCGGTGCGCAGGGCATCGGCGTTCTCGATGATCCCGTTGTGCACCACGGCGACGGTGTTGTCGGTGCTGAGGTGCGGGTGTGCGTTGCGATCGCTCGGCGGGCCATGTGTCGCCCAGCGCGTGTGCCCGATCCCGACGTGCCCCTTCACGGGCTGGTCGGCGAGCACCCCTTCCAGACGCGAGATCTTCCCCTCGGCGCGACGCGTCTCGAGCGCCCCGCGATCGATCAGCGCGACGCCGGCGGAGTCATAGCCGCGATACTCGAGGCGCTTGAGCCCCCCGATGAGGATCGGGGTGGCGTCCTTGGGACCGATGTAACCGACGATACCGCACATAGGAGGCGAAAGGCTGAAGGCTGAAGGCTTAACGCGGGGTCAGGACACAGGTGTCAGGAGACAGGAGGCCAGACCACTGCGACCGGACACCCATCATTGCTTCGAGAGCACGGCCAAAAGCTGGCGCCCGCGGTCGACCAGCGCTTGCGCGCCGTCGCGCGTCGGCGCTTCGGCGATGACGCGGACGATCGGCTCGGTCCCCGAGGGGCGCACATGCACCCAACGATCGGGCCAGCTGAGGCGCAACCCATCCTGGGTGTCGGCCTCGGCGTCGGGGAAGGCCGATCGGAGCTGAGCGTACACGGCATCGAGCGGGGCATCGGGGCGATCGAGCTTGTCCTTCACGATCGCGTAGCGCGGGAAGCGCGCAACGATCGCGGAGAGGGGCTCGGCGGCCTCATGAAGGAGCTGCAGGATGAGCGCGACCCCGAGTGGGGCGTCCCGGCCGAGGTGGAGCTCGGGGAGGATCACGCCCCCGTTCCCTTCCCCGCCGATCACCGCGCCGGCCTCACGCATGGTGAGGGCGACGTTCACTTCGCCGACCGGCGCGCGGAGCACACGAGCCCCCGACTCGCCGGCCATATCGTCGACGATCCGGCTCGTGGAGAGATTGGTGACCACCGGGCCGGTGCGGTGCCGCAGCACGACGCGCGTGGCGAGGGCCAAGGTGTAATCCTCGCCGATCGCCTTCCCTCCATCGGAGACGAGGGCGAGCCGATCGACGTCGGGATCGGTCGCGAAACCGACGGCGGCCCCGGTCTTCGTGACGAGGGCCTCGAGGTCGGTCAGCTGTTCCGCCACGGGCTCGGGCGGGCGCGGGAACCGGCCGTCCGCCGTGAGGCCGATCGCGTGCACCTCACAGCCCAAGAGCTCGAGGAGGCGCGGGATCACCTCGCCGCCCGCCCCATGGCAAGCATCGAAGGCGACGCGGAACTTCCGCGAGCGGATCCCGGGGACGTCGATGAACGGAAGCGCCAGCACCTGATCGATATGGCGCGTGATGGCCTCGCCATCGAAGTGCACCTGGCCGAGCCGATCCCAGGTCGCATACGGGATCCCCTGCTCCACGAGGGCGCGCATCTCCGCGCCCTGCGCCGCACTCAGGAAGAGGCCATCGGGGCCGATGAACTTGAGGGCGTTCCACTCGATCGGATTGTGGCTCGCAGTGATCCCGAGTCCGCCAGCGGCGTGGTGATGCTCGACGGCGAGCTGCAGGGTCGGCGTGGTCGTCAGGCCGATATCGATCACATCGGCGCCGACGGATTCGAGCGCGGCGCGCGTGACGGCATGAAAGAGGGGACCGGAGACGCGACTGTCGCGGCCCAGAACGATGGTGCGCGCGGTCCCTCGGGCGATCGCCCAGGCCCCGAAGGCGGCCGCGTAGCGCGCGACGACGTCAGGGGTCAGCCCATGGCCGACCCGTCCCCGGATGCCGGAGACGCTGATCATCAGACGAGGGTCTGGAGACATCCGTGAAAGATACGGGTCTCGGGGGGGCAATTGGAGGCGGAATCGAGGCGTTATCGTTCAGGGCGTGGACACCCTCGCCCTCCGTCTCGCCGCCGCCGGCGGCCGCATCGACACCCTCCCCGCTTCTCAGCTCGTGGCAGCGGGGTTCACCCTGCTTCAGCGGAGCGCTCCGCTCGTCCGGATGCTCGCGGGGGGGCGGAGCGCACTGTTGCTGCCGCCCGGACCGGCCGCGGTGGTCGCACTCGCCGCCAGCGATGGCCGTGGGGCGGTGATGCTCCCCCTCGGTGCGCCACCATCGGAGCTCGCCGCGCTCTGCGCCGCCTCGGATGTGGGGGCGGTCTTCACGACGGACGCGCTCCGCCCTTCGGTCCCAGCCTCCCTCGGTGTGGTCCTGCTCGATCAGGCCCCGCGGGCCGCGCTCGTCTGTACGCCGGAGGGTCGAGAGCAGACCGTCGATCTCGGGTCGCATGTCGGACTCACGATCGAGGGGGAGACCGATCTCCCGGGGCGCGAGGAGGAGTGTCTCATCCTCCCCGCGGCGCCACCGCAGCGCCTGACCCACCGCGCGGTGTTGGAGCTGGATGGTCTCGCGGCTCGGATCGACCCCACCCGTGCTGACGCCGCGCTGGTGACCGAGCTCCTCATCCCGCTGTTGGCGGGTCGGTCGCTCGCGTCGCCGCCTTCATCGCGCTGACGAATTCGAGGATCGCCTGGCGGCGCGTCTCCGGCGTGTCGTGTGACGCGATCCGGGAGACGACCGCGGAGCCGGAGATGGTCCCCGCGACGCCCATCACTCGGGCCGCGCGCACATGCTCGGGGGTCGAGACGCCGAAGCCGAGGAGGGCCGGCGCGGCCCCCGCCTCGTGCAAGGATCGCACGAGCGCCGCGCCATCCACGCGTAAGGTAGCGTCGGCCCCGGTGACCCCCGCACGAGAGGTCACATACACGTAGCCCTCACTCGACCGCGCGATCTCAGCGAGCCGCGCCGGATCGGCATTCGGCGGGAGGATCCGCGCGAGGGCGATCCCCGCCTGTCGGAATGCCGCGGCGAACCGCGCCTGCTCGAGCGATGGGACATCGGGGATCACGACGGAATCCACCCCACTCGAGGCTGCGGCTGCGGCAAACCGATCGACCCCGTCATGCACGATGAGGTTGGCATAGACCAAGAGCCCGATGGGGATCGTCGGATGTGCATCCCGAATCGTGCGCACGATGGCGAGCGCGTCAGCGATCCGCGTCCCGGCGGCGAGACTCCGCGTCACCGCGGCCTGCACCGCCGGCCCATCGGCGATGGGATCGGAGAACGGGAGCCCGAGCTCGAGCCCATCGGCGCCGGCCTCGACCGCCGCGAGGATGAGGTCGCGACTCTCCTCGAGACGCGGATCACCCAGGACAAAGAAGGGGACGAAGGCGGTCTCGCCGGCGGCAGCGACCCGCGAGAACATCGCGGTGTAGCGCTCAGCGCCCATGGATCGCCCCCGTGCTCTCGGACGCCGTCTCCGACATGGCGCGTAGCACCGTCGCGAGATCTTTGTCCCCACGCCCCGAGAGATTCACCACGATGTCGAGTGGCCGATCGGAGCCTCGCGCGATCTCGAGCGCTCCCGCCACCGCGTGCGCCGACTCTAACGCGGGGATGATCCCCTCCGAGCGCGCGACCGCCTGGAACGCCTCGAGGGCGTTGCGATCGGTACAGCCCACATAGGTCGCGCGCCCGATCTCCTGCAGATGCGCATGCTCGGGCCCGACCCCGGGGTAGTCGAGCCCCGCCGAGATCGAGTGGGACTCCTGCACCTGCCCGTCTGGATCTTGGAGCACCTGGGAGAAGGTGCCGTGTAGCACGCCGGGGCGTCCCCTCTGCAGGGTGGCGCCATGCTTCGCGGTGTCGAGCCCCTCCCCCGCTGGTTCCACGCCGATGAGTCGCACCTCGGCATCGGGGATGAAATCGGTGAAGATCCCGATCGCATTCGATCCCCCGCCGACACTCGCGACCACCACGTCCGGGAGGTGACCGGTCGCCTCGAGGAATTGCACACGCGCCTCACGGCCGATCACCCGCTGGAACTCCCGCACGATGAGCGGGAAGGGATGCGGGCCGGCCACGGTGCCCAAGAGATAGTGGGTTGACGCATATGAGGCCGACCAATCGCGCAGCGCCTCGTTGATCGCATCCTTGAGCGTCGCCCCGCCCTGCGTGACGGGAACGACCTCCGCGCCCATCAATCGCATCCGTTGCACATTCGGCTGCTGCCGTTCGACATCCACCGCGCCCATGTAGATGCGTGTCGGGATCCCGAGCACGGCACCCGTGAGGGCGGTCGCGACCCCATGCTGCCCCGCCCCGGTCTCCGCGATGAGTCGCGTCTTCCCAAGGCGCTTGGCGAGGAGCCCCTGACCGAGGGCCTGGTTGGTCTTATGCGCGCCGCCGTGGAGGAGATCCTCACGCTTGAACCAGATCCGCGAGCCGGTCTCCACACCGAGCTGTCGGCACTGGTAGAGCGGTGTCGCGCGGCCGGCATAGTGGTGTAGGAGCGCCTCGAGCTCGGCGTGGAAGGTGGGATCCTCCTGCGCCTCGACAAAGGCGCGCTCGAGGTCCTCGAGCGCGGGGACGAGGATCTCCGGGACGAAGGTCCCACCGAAGCGGCCGTAGTAGGGGGAGCGAATCATGCGGCGCGTGCGAGGAAGAGGTGACGGAGCTTCGCGGCATCCTTGATGCCGGGGGCCTGCTCGACGCCGGAGTTCACGTCGATCGCCCCGACGCCGGTCGCGACGGCCTCCCCGACATTCTCAGGGGAGATCCCACCCGCGAGGACGATGCGATCGCGGTCGGGGTGCTCGGCGAGGAGCGACCAGTCGAAGCGTCGCCCCGTCCCGCCGTGCTGACCGGGGGCGAAGGTGTCGAGGAGGATGCGATCCACGGGATAGGCGGCCGTGTCAGGGAGGGTGTCCTGCACATGAAGCGCCTTCCAGACCTCGACCGTCGGCGGCAGGGCGGCGCGCAGCGCGCGCACCATCGCTGGGGACTCGTCTCCACTGAGCTGGACGGCGCCGAGCGCGAGACGATCGACGGCAGTGAGAATCTGCTCAGGCGGTGCATCGACGAAGACCCCGACCCCGATGAGGGGGGCGGCGGCGCGCACGGTGGCCGCCTGCTCGAGGGTGACACATCGCGGCGAGCGCGCGGCGAAGATGACCCCGCCATGGGTCGCGCCCGCCTGATACGCCGCGACGGCGTCCTCCGGGCGCGTGAGGCCACAGACCTTCGTCATCCCGACGCAGAGCCGGCGCGTGGCCAACGCGATGTCGGACTCGCGCATGAGGGAGGACCCGATGAGAAAGGCGTCGACGAATGGGGCGAGCTCGCGGACATCCTGGTGATGGCGGATCCCCGACTCACTCACCACGATCCGACCGTCCGGGACGAGCGGAGCGAGGCGGCGGGTGGTCTCGCGATCGATCCGCAGGGTGCGTAGATCCCGATTGTTGATCCCGATCACCGGAGCACCTACCGCGATCGCTCGCGTGAGCTCCGCCTCGTCGTGCACTTCGGTCAGGGTCGCGATCCCCACCTCGTGCGCCACCGCCGCACAGGCGCGATAGGCGTCGTCATCGAGGACCGAGAGCATGAGCAGGATCGCGTCGGCACCGGCGGCGCGCGCCTCGACCACCTGATAGGGATCGACGACGAAGTCCTTGCAGAGCACCGGGACCGAGACGGCGGTACGGATGGCCCGGAGATCATCGAGCCCGCCATGGAAGAATGGGGCATCACAGAGCACCGAGATCGCGGCCGCGAATGGGGCGTAGGCGCGTGCGATCGCCACCGGGTCGTGCCCGGTTCGGATCACCCCTTCAGATGGCGAGGCCCGCTTATGCTCGAGGATGAACGCCGCGCGAGGCCCTCGGAGCGCACCGACGAAGTCCCGGTCACTGGGGACGCACGCCCGTCGGAGCGCGTCGAGGGGACGCACCGCCCGACGTACCGCGAGATCGGCGCGCGTCCGGGCCAGGATGGTCTCAAGCACGTCGCGAGCACTCTACGAATCGCGCCAACCGCTCGGCCCCACGTGCGGTCGCCAACACCTCCTGCGCGAGCGCGACGCCCTCGACCAGCGTCCGCGCCCGCTCGGTGAGGAGCGCCAGCGCCCCCACGTTGAAGGCGATCGCATCCCGATGCGCCACGGCCCCCCGACCCTCGAGGACCTCGCGGATCAGCGTCGCGTTGGTCTCGGCATCGCCACCGGCGAGCGCCTCCACCGGATGGCGTCCAAGCCCGACCGCCTCCGGGGTCAGCGTCACCGATTCGACGAGGCCATCGCGCAGGAGCGCGCCCTGCGTGGGCCCATGGACGGCGATCTCATCCAGACCATCACCATGCACCACCAGTGCGACGCGGACCCCGAGCCGGCCCAGGGTCTCCGCCACGGGGGTGCACAGGGCGGGATCGTAGACCCCGACCAGTTGATGCGTCGGCTGACTCGGATTCACGAGCGGACCGAGGAGATTGAAGATCGTCCGCGTCCCGAGGGCGCGGCGCACGGGGGCGGCGTGGCGCATCCCGGGGTGGTACTCGGGGGCGAAGAAGAAGCAGAGGCCGACCTCGTCGAGGCAACGACGCGCCTGCTCCGGTGTGGTGCTCAGGCGGACGCCAAGGGCCTCCAGCACATCGGCCGATCCGGCGCGCGAGGAGACCGCCCGGTTCCCGTGCTTCGCGACGGGGATGCCGAGCTCGGCGGCGATGATCGCCGCGGCGGTGGAGATGTTGATCGTGCGGGCGCCGTCGCCCCCGGTGCCACAGGTATCGGCGAAGGCGTAGTCGGGGCGCGGGAACGGGGTCGCGGCGGCACGGAGCGCGGCGGCGGCACCGGCGATCTCATCGGGCGTCTCCCCGCGGACCTTGAGCGCGGCGAGGATCGCGGCGAGGGTCGGGCCGGGAATCGCGCCGGCGACGATCGCCTCGAAGAGCCGCTGCGATTCAGCGGCGGTGAGCGACCGGCCCAGGACGGCGGCGAGCTCGAGGGGGAGCACCTCCCCTGCCCCTCGGCGGGACCCGGGCGCCACAGGGGCGGATCGAACGGTGGACGGGTTGGCCGGAGACGAGGTGGCGCGGGACGAGACGGCGGGCATAAATCGGGCTCCGAAGGAGAGGGGAACCCGCCGTGGGAGGCGCGACGCACAAAGAAAAAGCCCACGGCGGTGAACGCAGTGGGCTGGGAGAGCGAGACGGAGGTCGTCGGTCGCTAGATGCCAAGAGCCCGGCTGCGATGGGAATCGCGCCAGGGACGCCAGCAGGAGAGCGAGGAGACGAGCATCACGGAGGGAATCGTAGCGGAGTCTTAGGCGTCCGACAAGCCCAGGGCGTCCGGATAGGGGCCACAGGGAGATTCTCATCCTTCGAGCGCCCTCGCCCCACGCCGCCACGCACCCGTACCTTTCACACATGACCCAGATCCTCCCAGACGACGTCGGCCGCGGCTTCTCCACCCGCGCCATCCACGCGGGCCAGCGCCCCGACCCCACGACGGGCACCATCATGCCCCCGATCCATCAGACCTCGACCTACGCGCAGGAGGCGCTCGGGGTCCACAAGGGGTATGAGTACGCGCGGAGCAAGAATCCCACGCGCGAGGCCCTCGAGCGAAATGTCGCGAATCTCGAGGGGGCGAAACATGGCTTCGCCTTCTCGTCGGGGATGGGGTGCTTCGACACGCTCATGAAGCTCTTCCGCGCCGGCGATCACCTCGTGATCGGATCGAATGTCTACGGCGGGACCTTCCGTCTCGTCGACAAGATCATCCAGCACTACGGGATCGCGATCTCCTGGGTCGACACGCGCGATCCGCAGCGGATCGAGGATGCGATGCGCCCGAACACCAGGGGACTCATCCTCGAGACGCCGACGAACCCGCTGATGCATCTGACCGACCTCGCGGCGGCGAGCGCCATCGCGAAGCGGGCCGGCGCGCTCATGATCGTCGACAACACCTTCGCCTCCCCCTTCTTCCAGAACCCGCTCGCGCTGGGCGCCGATCTCGTCTGGCACTCGAGCACCAAGTACCTCAACGGCCATTCCGACCTGCTGGGCGGTGTGGCGGTGATGAACGACGACGCCCTCGCAGCGCGGGTACAGTTCGCCCAGAACTCGGGGGGCGCCGTCCCCGGCCCGATGGACGCCTGGCTCACCCTGCGCGGGACCAAGACGCTCGCGCTCCGCATGCGTGCCCACGACGCGAATGGGCGCGCGGTGGCCCAGTGGCTCGCGGACCGCGTGGGGGCGGAGCGGGTCTTCTACCCCGGCCTCCCCTCGCACCCGCAGCACGCGCTCGCGCAGCGCCAGATGCGTGGCTTCGGTGGGATGGTCTCGGTCGAGACCGGCTCGCGCGAGCATGCCGACCGGATCGTGCGGCGCTTCCGTCTCTTCACCCTCGCCGAGTCCCTTGGCGGGGTGGAGTCGCTCGTCTGCCAACCGGCAGGGATGACGCACGCCTCCATTGAACCCGCGCGGCGCCTCGAGATCGGGATCACCGATGGACTCCTCCGGCTCTCGGTGGGGGTGGAGGATATCGAGGATCTCCTCGAGGATCTCGAGCAGGCCTTCCAAGGGATCTGAGTCGCCCCGATGAAGATCCTCCTCGTCGGGAGCGGGGGGCGCGAGCACGCCCTGGCCTGGAAGTTGACGCGTGATGATCCGACGGTGGAGATCATCGCCGCGCCCGGCAATGCGGGGATCGCCGCCCTCGCGCGGTGCCTGCCGACCAAGGTCACCGACCTTGATGGCCTGATCGCGCTGGCGAAGGCCGAGGAGGTCGCCTTCACCGTCGTCGGTCCCGAAGCCCCGCTCGAGGTGGGGCTCGTCGATCGGTTCCGTGCCGAGGGGCTCCCGGTCTTCGGCCCCACCGCAGCGGCGGCGCGGATCGAGACCTCCAAGCACTTCGCGAAGTCGCTGATGCTCCGCGCGGGGATCCCCACCGCGCGCGCTGCAACCTTCACCGACGCGACGGGGGCGAAGGCGGCGGTGCGCACGCACTCCCTGCCCGTGGTGATCAAGGCATCGGGGATCGCCGCCGGGAAGGGGGTGGTGATCGCGCAGTCCCTCGAGGAGGCGGATGCCGCGATCGAGATGATGCTTGTAGAGCAGGCATTCGGTGCGGCAGGAGCCGAGGTCCTGGTCGAAGAGTTCATGCAGGGAGAGGAGCTCTCGCTCTTCGCCCTCACCGATGGCGCACATCTCCTCCCCTTCATCGCGGCACAGGACCACAAGCGGATCGGCGAGGGGGACACCGGGCCCAACACCGGTGGGATGGGGGCTTACGCCCCGGTCACGCTCGCCACACCGGCGCTGATGGACGAGGTGATGGGACGGATCCTCCAGCCGACACTCGCGGCGATGCGCGAGGCGGGGTGCCCTTTCACCGGACTCCTCTACGCGGGGTTGATGCTCACCCCGGACGGGCCGAAGGTCGTGGAGTTCAACTGTCGGTTCGGGGATCCCGAGACGCAGGCGCTGCTCCCGCTGATGGCGTCGAGCCTCCTCACCCCGATGCGCGCGATCGCGCGGGGGGAGTCGATCGCGGGGTTCCTCCCGCTCGCCTGGCACGAGGGGGCCTCGGTGACGACGGTGGTGGCCGCCGCCGGCTATCCCGGTGCGGTCCGGAGCGGCGGCCCGATGCAGGTCGCACCGGACACCGCGACGCGCTGGACCTTCCATGCCGGGACCGGACGCGACGCGCACGGGACTCTCGTGACGAACGGAGGGCGCGGGGTGGCGGGGCCGGCGATCGCCTCGACGATCGCCGAGGCGCAGCGGGCGAGCGCGGAGGGGGCGGCGGCGGTGCGCTTCGAGGGCGCGCAATTCCGACGTGACATCGGGTGGCGCGAACTCGCCCGCGAAGGCGCGCGCCGCTAGCCGCTAGCCGCGCGCCGTGCCCGAGCTCCCCGAGACCGAGACGATCGCGCGGGACCTCGATGCCGCGCTCCGTGGGGCGGTGATCGATGGGGTGACCGTCGCGCGCGGCGATGTGCTGCGCGCGATGAGCGGGGAGGCGTTCATCCGGACGATGCGTGGGATGCAGATCACCGGCGTGCGGCGTCGGGCGAAGAGCATCGTGCTCGGTCTTGCGCGTGATCGGTCGCTTGGCATCGCGGACCGTGCGCGCGATGACCTGTCCCTCGTGGTCACGCCGCGCTTCACCGGCGCGCTCCTCCTCACCGTACCCAGCGACGATCGCTACACCTGCCTCCGCCTCTCCCTCGCTGACGGCCGCACTCTGCGCTACCACGACATCCGCCGACTCGGCACCGTCGCGCTGCATGATGAGGTGCGGCAGATGGCATGGGAGGGGACCCTCGGGCCGGAACCGCTCGATCCCTCACTCGACGCCGACGCGCTCTGGGGATCGCTGCGCGCCTCACGCCAGGCGATCAAGACCCTCCTGATGGACCAGCGCAAGCTCGCCGGCGTGGGGAACATCTACGCCAACGAGGCGCTCTGGCGGGCGGGGATCCGCCCGACCCGCGCGGGGAGGTCCCTCCGTCGCCGCGAGACAGGGGCGCTCCTCGACGCGCTGCGCGCTGTCCTCACCGAATCGATCGCGCTGCGCGGGACGACCTTCCGCGACTTCCAGGACGCCTACGGGGCCCGCGGGGGGTTCGCCGCGAAACTCGCGGTCTACGGCCGCGCGGATCGACCCTGCCTGCGGTGCGGCGCCTCCCTTCGTGCGACCCACCGCCTCGCCGGACGCCAGACGGTCTGGTGCCCCACCTGCCAGCGCTGAAATGCCGGCCCGCCGCCGTCGCCGTTCCGTCGCCCCGACCCCCACCGAGCACGCGCGCATCGAGGCGATGCGTGCCCTGGTGAAGGCCGAGGCCCGCGACGAGCCCGGCGTCTACCGCATGACGTCTCCCGAGGGGGAGGTCATCTATGTCGGGAAGTCCAAGGCCCTGCGCACGCGGCTCCTGAGCTACTTCCGCGCGGAATACCCGAAGGACAAAGGCGCACGCATCCTACGGCAGGCCGCGACCCTGGCCTGGGATCCCCTCCCGAGCGAGTTCGCCGCGCTCCTGCGCGAGATGCAGCTGATCAAGCACCTCCGGCCGCGCTACAACGTCGCCATGAAGCGTGAGGCGCGCGCCTATGGCTTCGTGCGCCTCTCAGCGGGCCCCGCCCCGCGCCTCCAGGTGGTGCGCTCGGCCGGACGCGACGAGACCGCGACCTACTATGGCCCCTTCCGTGGGGCATATCAGCTGGACGCGGCGGTCCGCGCCCTCAACGACGTGTTGGGGCTCCGCGACTGCGCTCTCACCACCCCGATGCACTTCCCCGATCGGCCCGACCTCGGCCCCGCCCCCCCGCGTACCCCGGGGTGCATCCGGCATGAGATCGGTAAATGTCTCGGCCCCTGCATCGGGGCGGTCGCAGAGCCAGCCTATCTCGCGCAGGTGCGCACGGCCCTGGCCTTCCTCGAGGGGGAGACAGAGACCCCACTCGCCCCGCTGCGCCAGGAGATGGCGCGCGCGAGTGAGGCGCTCGACTACGAGCGCGCGGGGGTCTGGCGCGACAGGGTCCGGAGTCTGGAATCGCTCCGAGAGCAATTCGCTCGCATCCGCTTCGCACTCGAATCGCTGAGCTTCACCTATCGGATCCCGGGGGAGACCCCCGCGACCGATCGCACCTATGTGATCCGACGTGGACGCGTGCGACATGAGTGCCTCACCCCACGCACGGCGCGCGAACGCGCGGCGCTCGCCGAGCGGATCCGTGAGATCATCACCCCGGTCGAGCAGGAGACGACGACCGTGCCGGGACGGGAGGTGGATGAGGTACTGCTCGTGGCGGCCTGGTTTCGGAGGAATCCAAAGGAGCTCAGGCGCACGACGGCGTTGGGGATGAAGGCTGAAGGCTGAAGGCTGAAGGCTAAAGGCTGAAGGCTGAAGGCTCAAAGCTGAAGCGCTGCTGTTCACTTCCAGCTTCCAGCTTTCAGCTTCTAGCTTCCAGCCTTCAGCTTTCAGCTTTCAGCGCGATCAACTCCGCCTCGGCGCGACCGTCCGCGATCGTCACCACCGCCACACTGGGCATCAGATCGAACCGCCGTGGGCCCGCCGCGCCCGGATTGATGATCAGCCGCCCCTCGATCCAGTCGATACTCTGTCGATGGGTGTGGCCGAAGACGCAGACCTGGGCGTGGTAGTGCGCGGCCACCTGGGCAGGCGTCGGCCGACCGAGTTCATGGCCATGCTGTACATGGATCGTGACGCCGCCGATGGTGAGATCGAGCGCCTCATGCAATCGCCGGTCTCCCGGCCGATCGCAGTTACCGAAGACCGCCTCCACCGGGGCGATCAGCGCGAGCTCGTCGAGGATCTCGTCGCCGCAGACATCCCCGGCATGTAGGATCCGGTCGACGCCGGTGAAGGCGGTGTGGACATCGGCCCGGAGCAGGCCATGCGTGTCAGCGATCAGTCCGATCCGGATCACCGAGGGCGCCGAGCGCTCACGTCCGCCCCCTGCCACCCTCTCACTCACTCAGCGCCGAGATCGCCGGAGCCCCAGCGCGGGGCGAGGGTATTGGCCACGCCGAGATGGTCGAGCGCGCGTGCGACGACGAAGTCGACCATCTCCGCGATGGTCGTCGGCCGGTGATAGAACCCCGGCGCGGCCGGCATGACCGTGGCCCCAGCGAGGGTGACCTGCCGCATGTTCTCCAGGTGGATGAGCGAGAGCGGGGTCTCGCGCGTCACCAGGAGCAATGGCCGTCGCTCCTTGAGCGCCACATCGGCGGCACGCTCCACCAAGGAGCGGGAGGTCCCGGCGGCGATGCTCGCGACGGTCCCCATCGAGCAGGGACAGATCACCATCCCGCCGGCGAGGGCGGACCCTGAGGCCGGCGTCGCCCCTCGGTCCTGGTCGTCGAAGACGGTGACGAGCGCATCGAAGCGTGCTGCACCCACCGCCTCCCGCAGCCCCGCGAGATCCCCGACCTCACTCTCCGTTCGCAGCAACCGGAAGCCATGGGACGAGACGATGAGCTGCACCCGGCGCCCCGCGACGAGCAGCTGCTCGAGCAGGCGGATCCCGTAGGGCGCCCCGGAGGCGCCGGTGACCGCCATGACGATCGGGGCCTGCGGATCGGCGAGGCGGGTCATGCGAGCCACCGGTCGACAAGGACCGCAGCGAGGAAGGCCATCGAGATCACCCCGTTCATCGTGAAGAAGGCGGCATCCAGCTTGGAGAGGTCGTCGGACGAGACGAGCGAATGCTCATACGATAGGAGCGCGGCGACCACCGCCACGCCGATCCAGGCCGCGACGCCGAGCCCGACCGACCAGATGGCGAGGGCAAGGGCCGCCACCGTCACCGCGTGCAGCGCGCGCGCCACACGGATCGCGCGGGGGACGCCGAGCGCGGCGGGAATCGAGTGCAACCCCTGCGACCGATCGAAGGCGACATCAGGCAACGCATAGAGGATATCGAACCCTGCCGACCAGGTCATCACGCCCACCGTGAGGGCGATCAGCACCCACCAGGGATCGCTCCACGCACCGGTCACCGCGAGGTACCCACCCACCGGCGCGATCGCGAGCCCGAGGCCCAAGACCAGATGCGCGTAGCGCGTGAAGCGCTTGGTGAAGGAGTAGAACGAGACCCAGCCGAGCGCGACCGGCGAGAGCGCGAGGCAGAGGGGGTTCAACATCGCCGCCGCAAGGAAGAAGAGCGCCGCCGCGACGACGACCGTCCCCCACGCCGCCCCGCCCCCGATCACCCCGCGCGGGATCTCCCGCATCGCCGTTCGCGGGTTCCGCGCGTCATACTCCCGATCGACGATCCGATTCACGGCCATCGCCACCCAGCGCGCCGCGGTGAAGGCGAGGACCACCCACCCGACCATCCCCAGCGTCAGCGGCGCGCGCATCCCGGGTCCGTCTCCCACCGGAAGGCGACTCGCGAGCACGACCCCCACCAACGCGAAGGGCAATGCGAAGACGGTGTGCGGGAGCTTCACGAAGCTCGCCCACCGACTCCACGCCGAGGTCCCTGCGAAGGTCTGCCCCTCGCGCGCCGGTGCGGTCATCCGCGATCGATCCCCAACTGGGACCAGATCGCGTCCACGCGCGCCTTGGTGTCGGGATCCATCTCGATCACCGTCGGCCAATCACGGGAGAACCCTTCCTCCGGCCACTTCTTGGTGGCATCGATCCCCATCTTGGAGCCATAGGTGAAGGCCCGGCTCGCATGATCGAGCACGTCGACCGGTCCCATCGTGAAGCGCGTGTCGCGCTCGGGATCGATGTTGTTGAGCGCGACCCACCACGCCTCCTGCGGGTTGCGCACATCGACCCAGTCATCGACCACGACGAGCACCTTGGCGAGCGACATGAGCCCCGCCCCCCAGAGCGCGTTCATCACCTTCCACGCCTGGCCCGGGTAGTGCTTCTTGATGCTGACGAAGACGAGGTTGTGAAACACCCCTTCCGCCGGCATGTGATAATCGACGATCTCAGGCGTCGTGAGCTTGAGCAGCGGGAGGAAGATCCGCTCGGTCGCATGCCCGAGATAGAAATCCTCCATCGGCGGGCGCCCGACGATCGTCGCGCAGTAGACCGCGTTCCGCCGCATCGTCACCGCGGTGACATGCACGCGCGGATAGAGGTCCGCCTCGGAGTAGTACCCGGTGTGATCCCCGAACGGCCCCTCGACCACCAGCGCCTCGGCGGGATCGATATACCCCTCGATGACGATCTCGGACTCGGCCGGCACCTCGAGGTCGCAGGTGACCGCCTTGCAGAGCTTGACCGGGCTCCGCCGTAGGAAGCCGGCGAAGATGAACTCATCCACGTTCGGCGGGAGCGGTGCGCTCGCGGAGTACATCGACGCCGGATCGGCGCCGATCACGATGCACACTGGCATCTTCTCGCCCCGCTCCGCCATCTCGCGCCAATGCGCCGCGCCGGTCTTATGGCGCTGCCAGTGCATCGCGACATGCTGCTTCCCCATCTGCTGAACGCGATACATCCCGACGTTGCGGATCCCGCGCTGCGGATCCTTCGACACGACCGCCGTCATCGTGATGAAGGGCCCGCCGTCTTCGGGCCAGGTGGTGAGCACCGGGATCTTGTCGAGATCGATCTCATCCCCCTGCCAGACGACCTCCTGACAGGCCGGCGTCCCCGACGCCATGCGCGGCGGGAACTTCGCCACCTCAAGGAGCCTCGGCAGCAGCTGCAACTTCCCGAGGAACCCCTCGGGCACCTTGAGGTCGAGGAGCTTGGTGATCCGGTCCCCATGCTCGTCGAGGCGCTCGACGCCGAGCGACATCGCCATGCGCGACATCGACCCGAAGAGGTTGATCGCGACGGGATAGGCCGAGATCGACCCATCGCGGAGGACCGGCTTCTCGAAGAGGAGGGCGGGGCCGCCGCCGGGCATCTTCATCACCCGGTCCGCGATCTCACACATCTCGAGGTGCACCTTCACCGGGTGCGTGATGCGCCGGAGCTCCCCCGCTCGCTCGATGGCGGTGATGAACTCGGAGAGGGTGTCCAGCGTCTGGGTCATGCGGTCCCCACATGGATCGCCGCGATCCCGAAGGTGAGCGTCTCCCAGGTCACGTCACGGAATCCCGCGTCGCGCATCGCCTGGGCGAGGGCCGTGGTCTCTGGGAAGTTCGCGACGGAGCGCGGCAGATAGGTGTATGCCGTGCGATGCCCACTCACCAGACGGCCGATGCGTGGGAGCACGTGATGGAAGTAGAACCGATAGGCCGACCGGATGAAGGGGAGGGTCGGCGTCGAGAACTCGAGGATGACGAAGCGCGCGCCGGGCTTGAGCACGCGGCGCACCTCGCGGAGCCCCGCCCCGAGATCCGCGACGTTGCGGATGCCGAAGGCGACGATCGCCCCCGCGAAGGCCGCATCGCGGACCGGGAGGGCGAGGGCATCGGCCACCGCGGGGGCGAGCACCGCGGGCGACGCCTTCCCGACCCCGGCGCGGAGCATCGGCTCGGCGAAGTCTGCGGCAAGGATCCGTCCGGCGAATCCCCGCGTCTTGCTCAGCTGCGTACCGACGTCGAGCGTCCCCGCACAGAGATCGAGGTAGGTGCCCGACGGGGCGCGATCCCAGCCGAGGCGGCGGAGCGCCACCGTGCGCCACCGGCGATCGATCCCGAGGGAGAGCAATCGATTGAGCAGGTCGTAGCTCGGGGCGATCTCGGAGAACATCCGGCGCACGTAGACGCGCTTCCCTTCCGGGGTCGCGTTCGCGGCGGCGGCCTCGGCTTCGTGACGCTCGAGCTCGATGGTGGCGGACATCGGTGAAAGTTGCCCGGGAGCGCCCCTGCGGGACAAGTTTGCCGCGCTCGTGCGGCGGGTCGATCGGCGCCCGCGAAACCGGTGGGGCGCCCCCAACGTACGAGGGGTGTCCAGCTCTCACGTCCTCCCTTGCCTCCCGCGGTGCACGCCGACCTCTCCGAGCTCTCCGATGTCGACCTCGTCCGCCTCGCCCTCGCGGGGCGCGATGCCGGGGCGCGCGCGCTCATCCAGCGGTACGAGCGTCCGGTCTTCTCCCTCGTGTTGCGCATGGTCGGGGACCGCGAGGTGGCCGAGGAGCTCGCGCAGGATACCTTCGTCCGTGCCCTCAATCGGCTCGACACCTATCGGACCGAACTGAAGTTCTCGAGCTGGCTCTTCCGAATCGCGAACAACGCCGCGATCGATTACCTCCGCCGGCGCGCCCCGGAGACCCTCTCGCTCGACGGGGACCGTGGCGCCGAGAGCATCGAGGCGGCGGCGGAGGGGGCGATCCAGGTGGCGGATGCCGGCCCCTCCCCACTCGACGCGCTCGAGGCGAGCGAGCTTGGCGAGGCGATCGCTGCCGCGATCGCCCAGCTGCGCCCTGCCTACCGCGCCTGCGTGCAACTCCGCTTCATCGAAGACCAGTCGTACGAGGCGATTGCGGTCGCGCTCGACCTCCCGATCGGGACGGTGAAGACCCATCTCCACCGGGCGAAGCTGGAGCTCCAAGAACGGCTCTGTGCGCTCCGATCCGGTGGGCCCGGCCCAAGCGCTCGCCCTGTCACCTGAAACCTGTCACCTGCCACCCTCGTACGTTGAGGTAACCCCATGCGACCGAACCATCCTCTCCCCGACGCCGCGCTGGAGGCGCTGCTGCGGACCCTCCCCCGCGAGGCCCCGACCACGGGGTTCGCCGATCGGGTGATGGCGCGGGTGCAGCTCCCGGCGGCCGTCCCCGTCTGGCGCCGCATGCCGTGGCGCGCGTTGGTCGGGCTCGCGGCGGTCGACCTCGCCGTCGCGGCGGGGCTCCTCGCCTGGTTCGGGGATGATCTCCTGCATGGCGTCGGCGACCTCCTCCGGAATGGGGCGAAGCTCGTCGTGGGCGTCAGCGCGATCGATCCGGGGGCGACGCTCCGTGCCTTCACCCTCGAGGGGATCCGAAGCGCGAGCGCCCCCCTCTCCATGGACGCCTCCCTCGTGACCGCCTTGCTCATCGGCGCCGTTGGCGCCCTGTTCACCATCGCCTCCCTCGACCGCCTCGCTCGCAGCGCGTCGGCCTCCTCCCGGTGACCCGCCCATGAATCTCCGCCTCGCTCTCCTACTCGCCCTCTGTGGGACGCTCGTCCCGGCGCCGAGTCATTCGCAGGACACGACGACCGCGCGTCCCAATGCGACGGCGGATTCGACGCGGCCGGTCCGAGCGAAGACGCGTGCCGCAAATGCCACCCAGAAGACCGGCGACTCGAGCCGCCGCGTGATCGACGGCAACATCACGATCCGTGTCGGCAAGGACGAGGACTCCACGGAGACCGATCGGATCGGATGGGGTCCGAGGAATGGGGTGGCCGCGGGGGATACCGTCCGCGGGGATTTCGTGAACTTCTTCGGGAACACCGACATCCGCGGGGTCGTCCTCGGGGACGCCGTCTCGCTCGTGGGGGACCTCACCGTGCACGAGGGCGCCTATGTGCAGGGGGATGCCGTCTCGGTCGGTGGGCGGGTGCGGGTCACCGGCGGCGACGTCGGTGGCAACATCGTGACCAGCGGGCGTGGGACGTGGCGTGACGGGGACGACGAGGGGGACGAGGGGGACGATGAGGGCCGCGGCGCTGCGCGCGACCGCGACGAACCCCACAGCATCCTCGGCGCGCTCTTCGCGGTGATCATCGCGATGGCGATGCTCGGTGTCACTGGCATGATCGCCGCCGCCGTGATGCCGCACCGCATCGACCTGGTGGCGCGGAAGCTTGAGGCGAGTGTGGGGCGTGCCTTTGCAGCAGGACTCATCATCGAGCTCGGCTTCGTCCCGATCCTCCTGCTCGTGCTCTTCACCCTGATCGTCACGATCCTTGGCATCCTCCTGATCCCCTTCGCCGTGGTGGCGCTCCCGCTCCTCTACCTCGTGCTCGGCGCCTTGGGGTGGTTCGCCACGGCGACCCTCGTCGGACGTGGGATCACCGGCCGGGATGGGGCCGATCGCCCCGCCGTGATGCGGAGCCTCGCGATCGGGACGGTGGTGCTCCTCCTCCCCTTCGCGCTCGCGGCACTCCTCCCCGGGTGGGGGGGTGGGCTGATCGCCTTGGCCGTCGGCGTGGTCTGGGTGGCGACGACGGCGGGGTTCGGAGCGGCGGTCCTCTCGCGCGGGGGCCGGTCCCCGCGCTGAGCTCGGCCGCCGATCAGCGCGCGGGGGCTCGGAGCCCGAGCTGCTGGGCGATCGCCGTCCCCACGGCGCTGAGCTTCAGCGCCGCATGGCTCTGCGGCTGCGACGCGACGATCGGCGCCCCCTGGTCCGCCCCCTCGAGCACCGGCGGATAGAGCGGGATCTGCCCGAGGAGCGGGACCTGCAGCTCCTTCGCGAGACGATCGCCCCCACCGGAGCCGAAGATCGCCATCGGCTTCCCCGTCTCCGGCGACTCGAAGTACGACATGTTCTCGACGATCCCGAGCACGGGGACGCCGACGCGGCGGAACATCATCGCGCCCCGGAGCGCATCGCCGACCGCGACCTCCTGCGGGGTGGTGACGATCACCGCCCCCGCGACGCTCGTGGCCTGCACGAGGGAGAGCTGCGCATCACCGGTGCCCGGCGGCATGTCGACCAGGAGGAGGTCGAGCTCCCCCCACGCCACATCGCGCAGGAACTGGGTGATGATCTTCATGACGATCGGGCCACGCCAGATGGCGGGTTGGTCACGCTCGATCAGGAAGCCCAGCGAGATGACCTTCACCCCGTGCGCCTCGAGGGGCTGGATCTTCTCGTCCTTCACCGGGGGCGCCGCATCGACCCCCATCATCCGCGGGATATTGGGGCCGTAGATATCGGCGTCCATGATCCCGACGCGATACCCCGCCCGGGCAAGGGCGATCGCGAGATTGGTGCAGACGGTCGACTTCCCCACTCCCCCCTTCCCCGAGGAGACGGCGATGATGCGGCCGAGGTTCGGATAGGCGACGGGGGTCGGCGCGGCCGGGGGCTTTGGGGCGGCGGCGGGCTGCTCGGCGATCGGGAGCGCACGCCCCGCGCGGCCCAAGGTGGCCCCCCCAGCGGCGGGCGCGGTCGGCGCAGTCGCGAACCCGAACTGGGCCGCGTCCTTCACATCGACGCGCACCTCGGTCACCCCCTCCACGCGCTCGAGCGTCTGACGCACCTGTCGCGCGAGGGTGGGATCGTCTTGGGCCTCGAGCAGGAGGGTGACGCGCACCTTCCCGTCACGGGTGGCCGCGATGTCGCGGACCTGCTGCGTCTGATAGAGGGAGGCCCCGGTGCGGGGGTTGGCGATCGGGGCGAGGGCCTCGGCGAGGCGGGCTTGGAGGGGCTCGGTCATAG
>JBMTXT010000006.1:0-30577 GCA_049453775.1 Gemmatimonadaceae bacterium
CCGCCGCGACCGGCGCGGCGACGACCGGGGACGCCACCGGCGTCGCAGGCGGGACGGCCGGACGACGTCCCGCCCAGCCACAGCCGCTGAGCGCGAAGAGGAGGAGAATGGACCCGAGCCGGCGCATCAGCGTAACTTCACCGGATGAGACTCGGCATGCTACCCCTGATCGGGCTGCTCCTCGTGGGTTGCCAGACGATGGGAACACCACCCGCGGCGACGACGACGCTTCGGAGTCGGCTCCTCGCACGTATCGCCGAGGTACCCGGGGCACAGGTCGGCCTCTATCTCCACGATCTGGCGAGCGGGGAGACGCTGGGACTCGATGATACGGTGACCTTCCACGCCGCGAGCACCATGAAAGTGCCGGTGATGGTCGAGCTGCTGCGCCATCTCGACACCGCGCAGGTCGCCTTGGACGACCAGATCATGCTCCAGAACCGCTTCGCCTCGATCATCGACGGTTCATCCTACCAGCTCTCGCGCGACGACGACTCCGACCCCACGCTCTACGATCGCGTGGGCGCACCGATCACGCTCCGCGAACTGAACGAGCGGATGATGGTGCGCTCGAGTAATCTTGCGACGAATGCCCTGATCGAGCGGCTCGCCCCGGCCCGCATCACGGCCACAGCCCGCGCACTTGGCGGGGAGGGCATCGTGGTCCGCCGCGGCGTGGAGGATCAGAAGGCCTTCGATGCCGGCCAGAACAACGTGACCACCGCCCGTGGGCTCGGCCGGCTACTCACCGCGATCGAACGAGGGGAGGCCGCATCGGCGACGGCCACCGACGCGATGCGCGCCACCCTCCTTCGCCAGGAATTCAACGACGAGATCCCGGCGGGACTCCCGCGGGGGATCCCGGTCGGTCATAAGACGGGATGGATCACCGCCACCACGCACGACGCCGCGCTCATCTATCCGCGCGGCCGGCCGCCGCTCGTGCTGGTCATCTTGACGCGGGCGATCCCCGATCGTGTGACGGCCCAACGCCTGATCGCCGATCTCGCGCGCCTCGTCTGGGCGCACTGCGCGACCGTCGCTACGCCGCGGTGCGCAGCGTGAAGCGGAAGGTGCTCCCTTTCCCTTCCACCGATTCCGCCCAGAGCCGTCCGCCGAGCGCCTCGACGATCCCGCGCGCGATCGCGAGACCGAGTCCCGTCCCCCCCTTGGGCGCATTGCCGCGCACCGTCCAGTAGCGCTCGAAGATCATCGGCATCGCCGCCGGGGAGATCCCGGCCCCGGTATCGGCGACGGCGATCTCGATCTCCTGCGCCTGGTGCCGCGCGCTGACCCGCACCTGCCCGCCGCGTCCGGCGTAGCGCAGCGCGTTCGAGAGGAGGTTGCAGAGCGCCTGGACCACCCGCTCGCGATCGGCGATCACCGCCTTGAGCCCGGCGCGCACTACCGCGTGGTCGTCGGCCAACAGGACTCGGATCAGTTCATCGCTCATCGATCGGCTCTCCGGAACCAGGGCCCAGCGAGGTCGCGAGGCGTCTCAGGACATCCTAGGCCGCCTCGCGACCAGCCTCCGTAAGGATGTACCGGAAATACTTAAGGGAAACCCCTACGGACACCCTTCGGCCGGTGTTCGCATCAGTCGTGGTGGTGATGGTCCCCGATCGGGTTGCCGTCCCGGTCATACCGCATCACCATCCCGCGCGGCATCGTCTGGGTAGGGAGCGCGGGGAGAAACCCCACCGCGGGCCCGCCCTGATTCTCGAGCCCCATCGCGAGCGACATCTTCCGCCACCCCTCGACGGTCATGATCTGCGTGGTGTCATCCCGATAGGCATCGACCGCCTCGAGGATCAGGGCTCGCTTCTCCCCGCGTGGCACCGTGGGATTCGCGAGGATGTCGGAGATCACGTCGTGCAGGGAATGCAGATTGTCGAAGATGATCGCGAGGGTTGGCCACCGGCGTGCGAACTCTGGCGCGATCGCCGCCGTCATCGGCATCATCCCCGGGTAATTCTCGGGGGCGCCTGGGATCATCTGTTTGAAGCGTGCGACCGCGGCCGCGACCCCCGCTTGTCGCTCCGCCGCGGTCCCTCCCACGACGAGGGGTTCGTAGATCCCCACCTGCAGCCAGTGGTAGGCCCAGATCAACCCGTTGAACTTGGGATAGCGCTCGCGGAAGGCGAGGGAGTACGGCATCTCCTGCATGAGCGCCATGTTCTTCGGACGTACGCTGAAGGCGAGATCAGGGCGCGAGCGGTAATACGCGGTGAGCCGCTGCAACTCGGCGTCCTTCGCGGCCGCTGAGAGACGCTCGTCCGCGAGGATGTCGTAGACCTGGCGGTGGAGGATGTGCGCCCACTCGAACATCGCCTTGGCCTCCGGCGCAAGCCGCGCATAGTGCGGTTCGATGGCGTCTTCGACGAGCGGGAGCCGCGGCGGTGCGGAGAGCACCTCGGTGGTCAACGTCGTATAGATCGGTCCCTCGAGCAGACGCTCCGCCTCATCCGGGCGCGTCCAGAGCGTCTCGTAGAGGATCGCATGCCCGAAGTCGAAGGCGTTGAAGAGGCGGTCCGCCCCCGGATACAGACGGCGGAAGACGAAGTTGTGGGCCGCCTGCTGATAGAACTGATCCTGCACGGTGGACCACTGCGGGGCCCTCGTCGCCGCGCCGGTGCCTCGCACCGACCGGACGGTGACGTCACGCGCGGGCGCGGTCGCCGCGGGACGCCAGGGCTTCGCGAAGGCGTAGGCCGCCCCCGTGGTGAAGGTCCACCCCGCCTCCCCGGCCGAGAGGCGACGCCGGAGCCCTGCATCGAAGGCGATGCGTGGGGTGAGCTGGTGCCGGAGCCCGATCCCCGCTTGCCACTGGGTCGCCGCGTCGGCGAACTGACCGCGCCGCGCGACGAGGTCGGCGCCCACGAGGAGCGAGCGGAAGGGGACGGTGTGATCGACGGCGACCCCAGCCTCCCACCGTGCCGCCTCCGATGCGCCGGGATCGGTCGCCGGGAGATCGTCGCCGAGCCCCACCGTCGCATTCAGGTGTACGCGCCCCCAGCCGAGGGTGCGTGTCGCGAGCCCACGCACCGAGGTGAGGGTGCGCGAAGGCGCCATCCCACCGACGGGAAGATGCGCCCCCGCGCCGAGCGCGAGGGCCGGCCACCGCGTGGTCTCGGCGTTCAGCTGATGGAGGAGTTCGAGCTCCACCCCACCAAGCCCGATGGTCGGTGTGCTGCCGACCCCCTCGTCCTTCCGGAGCATCGGCAGGGCGAGCTCGACCTGGGTCCGCGGGAGTACCCCCCACGCGAACTCCGGGGCCACGGCGAGGTGTGAGGCGCCGCGGCGCACGCGCTCCCAGGTGAAGGGTGCGGCCTGCACCTCGAGGGCCCGCCGTTCGACGACGAGGGCGTCCTCGACGCGGAGAGGGCGTCCGCGATCGGTGTTGTAGAAGTCGGTCTGGGCGGTGAGGGCCATCGGGAGCAGGACGATCGCACCGCAGAGCGATCGGAAGCCCCAGCGCGCCGCGCGGGCCGCGAGGTGTCGTGTCATGGGAGTCGTCTGGAGGGGCCACGCGGGGGCACCACGCCTGATGCGCGATGCCCTCGTGACGTCAGGTGGGCTGGGGCGGCGATCGAGCGCCGCGGGACGACTCAGCGGCGCGGAGGCGGTGGCTCGATCGTGCGCGTCGGCGCGTCAGGGGCCGAGGCGAGTGTGATCCGCGGCGCGATGGCGGGGAGCGACGCCAGCGTGCGGATCGGCGCGACCTGCGGGAGCGCGATCATGGCGCAGCTCGCCCAATCGTCACAGGGCATTGGGACCGATCCCGGGAGATCCTGGGCCGGCACCTCAGGTGCTGCCGCCACGTCCATCTGGTGACCGGCGTGCGCCGAATGATCGACGGCATCGGTCGTCGAGCCCGGAACCGCGGGATCGATCGGCGCCTCGTGCATCTCGGGCGCCATATCGCACGCGACCGTCGACCGCAGCGGCGCCACGAGGAGCGCGACGGCGGCGAGCAGCGTGGCCACTCGGTGGACGAGATACGATGACGACATGGATGACCCGGGTGGGGCTCGAACCCACGACCTACGGCTTAAAAGGCCGCTGCTCTACCGGCTGAGCTACCGGGTCGCTTCCTGAAGGACTTTCCAGTGTAACGAATCTAGCACAGGAATACCCGCGCTCTGTACCCGTCCGAGCGACTCGACGAGCTTCCGGTGATGCCCCCCCTCTCCATCCTCATCCTCTGCACCGGGAACTCCGCCCGGTCCCAGCTCGCCGAGGCCCTGCTCACCACCCTCGGGGCCACCCGCCCCGCTGGGCCGATCCGCGCCGCGAGTGCCGGATCCCGTCCCGCGACCCGCGTTCACCCGGGGGCCATCGCCGTCCTCGCGGAGCATGGGATCCCATGGGGGGATCGCGAACCGAAACACGTCGACGCCCTGCGCAATGAGCCCTTCGATCTCGTCATAACCGTCTGCGACAACGCGCGGGATGCCTGTCCGATCTTCCCCGGAGCCGCAGCCCGCGCGCATTGGGGCCTCCCCGATCCGGCCGACGCCACGGAGCCCGAGGCGATTCGTACGGCATTTGCCGCCACCTACGATGCACTGCGCGCTCGCATCGAGGCCCTGCTTGCCCTCCCGCTCGAATCGCTGACCCCGGCGGACCGCTCCGCGCAGGCCGCGATGATCCACGCGAACCTCCCGCTCCCGACCTTCTCAGCATGAGTCCCGAATCCATGACTGCGAGTGACGCGCCGGTCCTCACGCGTCTCTCCACACTCGACCGCTGGCTCCCGCTCTGGATCGTCCTCGCGATGGCGCTCGGTCTCCTCCTCGGGCGGGCCTTCCCCGATCTCGGGGCGCGGCTCGACGCGATGCAGGTCGCAGGCGTCTCGGCGCCGATCGCGATCGGACTCCTCTGGATGATGTATCCCGTGCTCGCGAAGGTGCGGTACGAATCGATCGGCGCCTCGACCGCCGACCCGCGGGTGCTCACCGCCTCCCTCCTCCTCAACTGGATCGTGGGACCAGTCCTGATGTTCGGGCTGGCCTGGCTCTTCCTCCCCGACCTGCCGGCCTATCGCGACGGACTGATTCTCATCGGCCTCGCGCGCTGCATCGCGATGGTCCTCGTCTGGAATACCCTCGCCTGTGGTTCGGGTGAGCTCGCGGCGGTGCTCGTCGCACTTAACTCACTCTTCCAGATCCTCACCTACTCCCTCCTCGGCTGGCTCTTCCTCTCGGCGATCCCCGCCTGGCTCGGCCTCCCCGGAACCGAGGTCGCCGTCTCCATGCGCGCGATCGCGGAGAGCGTGGCGATCTTCCTCGGCGTCCCGCTCCTCGCGGGATATCTCACGCGAAAGATCCTCGTCTCCCATCGTGGGACGATCTGGTACGAAACGACCTTTCTCCCGCGGATCGGCCCCACCGCGCTCCTCGGTCTCCTCTACACGATTGTTCTGATGTTCGCGATGCAGGGCGATCAGATCCTCGCCCTCCCGCTCGACGTGGCGCGGATAGCACTCCCCCTCCTCGTCTACTTCCTCCTGATGTTCGGCGTGTCGTTCGGGCTCTCGACGCGGCTCGGATTCCCCTATGAGACGACGGCGGCGCTGAGCTTCACCGCAGCGGGGAACAACTTCGAGCTGGCGATCGCCGTGGCGGTCGCGACCTTCGGGCTCAGCTCGGGGCAGGCGCTCGCCGCGGTCGTCGGTCCGCTCATCGAGGTCCCCGCACTCGTCGCACTCGTCTACCTCTCCCTCTGGGGTCGGCGCCGGTGGTTCCGAGCGACGCCCCCCCAGCCTCAGGGTCGCAGGTAGAGCTGGGCCCCAGGTCCGGTGGGCCATCCACAGGAAACCCACACCACGAGCATCGCCGTCCACCAGATGGCATTCGCCAGCGAGTAGGGCACCATGAGCGCCATGAGGGACCCGACCCCGGCGCGTGGGACATAGCGCTGCAGGAACATCAGCACGAGGGGGAAGTTCGAGGCGAGCGGGGTGATGATGTTGGTGAGACTGTCGCCGACGCGATAGGCGGTTTGCGAGAGCTCGGGCGCATAGCCCAGCACCATGAGCATGGGGACGAGCACGGGCGCCAGCATCGCCCACTTGGCCGCCGCCGATCCGAGCACGAGGTCCATGGCCGCGGTCATGAAGACCACCACGATGAGGAGCGGGATCACGCCGATCTGCATCGATTGCAGGAAGACCGCCCCATGCACACCGATGATCACCGCGAGATTCGACCACGCGAGGAGCGCGATGAACTGGGCGATGCAGAAGACGACGACGAGGTACCCCGCCACTCCCTCCATGCTCTGCTGCATCGCACGATAGACATCGGTGTCCCGACGCACCGTCCCGACGGTCACCCCATAGACGACGCCAGGGATGACCCCGAAGAGGAAGAGGAGAGCCACGAGCCCTCGGATCAGGACCGACCCCAAGAGCCCGGGCTGACCCGGATCGCGCAACGGGCCATCGGCGGGAACGACCCCCCACGCCAGGAGGCCGAGCAGCCCGAGGACCACCAATCCCGCCCGACGGAGCCCACGCCGCTCGAGGACCGAGAGCGACTCCGCCGACGGTGCCGCCACCGGTCCTTCATAGCGACCCAACCGAGGCTCGACGATCCATTCCGTCACCGCCGCCCCCACGATCGTCACGAACCCCACCGACGCCGCGAGGAACCAGTAGCTCGCGGTGGGGGCGACGCTGTATGTGGCATCGATCAGCCGTGCGGCCTCCTGGGTGATGCCCGCGATGACCAAATCGGTTGGCGACAACAGGAGGTTGGCGGCGAACCCGCCAGAGACCCCCGCGAACGCCGCGGCGATCCCAGCGACCGGATGGCGTCCGGCCCCGTGGAACGTCGCGGCCGCGAGCGGGAGGAGGAGCACATACCCCACGTCACCGGCGGTGTGGGCATTCGCACCGACGAAGACCACCGCGAGCGTGAGGTACCGGCGGGCGGTCCTTTCCACCCCCCACCGGACGAGCGCACCGAAGAGACCGGAGTGCTCTGCCACGGCGAGCCCGAGCAAGGAGACCAGCACGGGCCCGAGGGGGGCGAATCCCGTGAAGTTCGGTACGACCTGGAAGGCCAACCGACGGATCGCGGAGGCGGAGAGCAGGTTGGTGACCGCGACCGTCTCGCCGGTCCCCGGATGGATCACCGTGATCCCGAGCGCCGACAGCGCCGCCGAGAGGAGGACGGTCAGTCCGGCGAGCAACAGGAACAGGGTCGCCGGATGTGGGATCGCATTGCCGACCCGCTCGATCCCATCCATGATGCGACGGAACGGTCCGGAGCCACCGCGGACCATCATGTGCTCGCCCACTCCGTGATGGCCCTGATCAAGGACGAGAGGTCGTCGCGTACCCGGTCGAATCCTGCGTGCGGTTCGCAGCTCACCTCGTCCATGTAGCAGGCCCGATTCACCTCGATCTGCACGCTGTGCACCCCCCCTGCGGGACGCCCGAACGTGCGCACGAGGTCTCCGCCCTGATAGGGCGAGTTCACCTGGGTCGCATATCCCCGCGCCGCAAACCATGCCGCGATCTGTGCGGTGATCTTGGGATCGGCGGTGGCTCCCTCCCCGTCACTCACGACGATCTCCGGGCGTGCCGCACCGATGTCGACGTTCATCGCGTTCCCCCGCGACTTCATCGAATGCACGTTCAGATGCCAGACCCGCGGATGCTCTCGTCGCACGGCGTCGATCGCCTCGGCGAGGGCCGCCCGATAGGGGCGATACCACCGCGTGATCCTCTGTCGCACTGCTTCGACCCCGAGGGGGGCTTCGTACATCGGCACGCCAGGCAGGGCATCACGTCGGATCAGCCCCATCCCGCGTCGCGAGTAATCGGTTGGCGCGAGCGGACCATCCCACCAGCCAGTGAACAGCGCGGGATCGAGATCGTCTTCGGCCCGATTCACATCGATGTAGCAGCGCGGAAAGGTGGCGGAGAGTAGGGTGGCGCCGGCCCGCACGCCGTCCGCCCAGAGCGCATCGACATGGGCATCCCAGGTCGTGCGAAGGGCGTCGATCGATGCCCGCGGCTGAAAGTCCTCAGGAAAGAAAAAGCCACTGTGCGGTGAGTCGACCACGATCGGGGCTCGGCGCCCAGATGGTCGATGAATCGTCACCGGCGATACCGACGTAGTCGTATCCATCACCCTTGCGCATGTCGTTCATACCGCCAGAGTCCCAGCGCGATCACGGCCAGCACTCCTGCTCCCACCTGCGCGACCCGATCGGGCCTCAACGCGACGAAGCCGACGAGGAAGACGCTCGAGACCAGCAGCGTGAAGCCCATCACCCGCACGCCGACCGCGGCGAACTCCCCGAAGCTCACGCGGATCCCCTGCTTCTCCGCCATCCCGAGCGTGGTGACGTTGGCCGAGGCGCCGATCGGACTCCCGTTCCCACCGAGACAGGCCCCGAGGGAGAGCGCCCACCAGAGCACGGCGGTATCGCCGGGGAGCGCCAGCGTCAGGGCCTTGATGATCGGGATGCTCACCGCGACGAAGGGGATGTTGTCCATCACCGCGGAGAGGAGCGCCGCGACCCAGGCCACGAGGAGGGCGGCGAAGATCAGCGTCCCCGCCTCACTCAGCCCGAACGCCGCACGACCCGTCATGATCCCGCGCTCGAGTGCCGTGGCCAAGGTGTCGATCACCCCCGTCCCGACCGCGGCCCCGACGAGGATGAAGAGGAAGGCGAAGAAGGTGAGCGTGGGCCACTCGATCTCGCGTTCGATGATGTGGAGGATCCCGTGCCGACGCTCGTCATGCGTGGGGCGCGCCTGCCGCAGATAGAGCACATCCTGCACGACGAGGGCGGCGGTCGCGCCGATGATCGCCGGCACGGCCGCGGGCATATGCGTGATCCCGTGCGTGACGAAGCCGAGGAGCACGAAGAGACTGATCCCCCCGAGCCACCGGAGGAGGACAGGATCGGTGATGCGCGGGCCATATCCCGGCTCGTCGGCGGCGGCCGGGAGGTTCGCGCGCGTGCCCATCGCGGCGCGTAGCCGTCGCGCCCCCCACCAGTGCAACCCGCACATCATGATGAGGACCGGGATGCTGAGTTCCTCGAGGAATTGCACGAAGGTGATCCCCGCCCCTGACCCGATCATGATGTTGGGCGGATCACCGATCAGCGTCGCCGTCCCCCCGATGTTCGCGGCCATGATCACGGGGAGGATCACGAGGAGCGGCGGGGCGCCCACCCGCTGCGCGGCGGCGAGGACGATCGGGGTCACGAAGATCACCGTCGTCACATTATCGAGGAAGGCGGAGGCGATCCCGGTGAACCACCAGAGGAGGACCATCGCCCGGGCGGGACGCCCCCCGAACCGCTCGAGGATCCGCTCCACCGCCCACCCGAAGACCCCGGTCTCCTTGAGCACGCCGACCAGGGCCATCATCGCCGCGAGCAAGAGGAGCACATTGATATCGAGCGCCTGCGCCGTCGCCTCGAAGGTCAGCAAGCGATACGGGGTGGCGTAGGTGATCGCCCACATCACCGCCACCGCCGCCATCACGACGAGGACCCGATGCGCCTTCTCGATGGCGAGGGCGACGAACATCGCCACGAGGAGACCACCCACCAACGCCTGCGAGATGGGATCGGTCGTGCTGCTGAGGGCGAGCTCGGAATGCATGGAGACAGGGATCAGGGATCAGGTACCAGGGATCAGGAACCTGACCCCTGGCACCCGTCACTTGGCCCCTGAAGTTAGCGCGGTCTGGCAGAACGTCACCCGGTGGTGCGGGGTGAGTCCCCGCTCCCGAAGCCCTGCGAGATGGACGGGGGTCCCATACCCCGCGTTCGACTCCCATCCGTACCCCGGATGCCGCCCCGCCAACCGCCGCATCAAGCGATCTCGCACGACCTTCGCCACGATGCTCGCACACCCGATGCTGTAGCACCGCGCATCGCCACCCACCACGGCATGGTGCGGCACCCCGAGCGTCTTGATCGGCTTCCCGTCGACAAGCACCTCGTCGGGCCGCACGGGGAGGCGCGCGATCGCGCGCGCCATCGCGCGCGCCGTGGCCTGGTAGATGTTCCAGCGGGCGATCTCCGCCACCGAGGCGGCCGCGAGCGCCACCGCGACCGCCTCCGCCTGGATCTGTGCCGCCAGACGCTCCCGTGCCTGGGCACTGAGCTTCTTCGAGTCGGTCACCCCGGGGATCGCCCGGCGATCGGCGGGCATGATCACCGCACAAACGACGACGGGGCCCGCCAAGGGGCCCCGTCCGACTTCATCGACGCCTGCGAGGTGCGAGGCCCCCGCGGTACGGAGCGAACGCTCGAGCGTGCTCCACCCGCCAGCCATCGACGATCAGGCCTCGGCGGCCGTCCCCGTCGCCGGGACCTGCACGCGCACCTTCCGCTCGGCGATGCGGGCGGCCTTCCCGGTCACGTTGCGCAGATAGAAGAGCTTCGCGCGACGCACGCGGCCGCGGCGCACGACCTTGATCTCCGCGAGCATCGGGGAGTGGAGCGGGAAGATGCGCTCGACGCCGACGCCGTTCGAGATCTTGCGGACGGTGAACGAGGCCCCGACGCCGTTCCCGCGACGGGCGATACAGACGCCCTCGAACGCCTGGAGACGCTCCTTCTCCCCTTCCTTCACCTTGACGTTCACGCGGAGCGTGTCGCCGGCGCGGAACGCGGGGACGGTCTTCAGATAATCCTTCTCGGTCTCGGTGAACGCGTGCATATGGGACTCCGGGCGCCGATGCGGCCCGCTGAGGTGACAGTGCTGAGCCTTGTAAGGTACTGCGGCGCCACCGCTTGTGCAACTCCGACCGGGGGGTCAGCGGCCCCTTCCTGCCACCTGGTCCCTGACACCTGCCACCTGGGGTTCACCCCCGCTCCTGGGTCCGCCGGACCCCCTCCTCCTCCCGCCACTTCTCGATCGCCGCATGGTTCCCGCTGAGCAGGACCTCCGGGACCCCGAACCCCCGGTACTCGGCTGGCCTCGTATAGGAGGGGGCCGAGATCCCGCGGCCGAAGAACGAGTCCGTCCGGGCGCTCTCGATATCGCTCATCGCCCCGGGGAGTAACCGGACCACGGCGTCGACGATCGCCAGCGCCGCCGGCTCCCCCCCGCTCAGGACGAAGTCCCCCAACGAGATCTCCTCGGTGGCCAGGTGATCCGCCACCCGCTGGTCGACGTCCTTGTAGTGCCCGCAGAGCAGGGTCAGCTCCGCCCCCGCCGCGAAGCGCTCGGCGTCGGCATGCTGGAAGACCTTCCCGCGCGGCGAGAGGAGGACGATCGGCGCTGTGGCCCCGACCGACTCGACCGCCTCGAAGAAGGGGGCGGGCTTCATCACCATCCCCGGACCGCCCCCGAAGGGCGCGTCATCCACCGTCCGGTGCTTGTCATGCGCGAAGTCGCGCAGATCGATGCACCGGTACCGCACGAGCCCCGCCTCCGCGGCGCGCTTCGGGATGCTGAGCCCCAACGGCCCGGTGAAGAAGTCGGGGAAGATCGAGATGAGATTGATCGTGAGCATCAGAGCTCCAGCAACCCATCCGGGAGTCGCACCCGGATCCGGCGCCCCTCCCGATCGACCTCGTCGATGAACTCCTCCACGAACGGCACCGCATGCGTCCCCTGCGCGCCACGGAACTCGAGCAACAACCCCTGCGGCAACTCGAAGACCTCGGTCACCTCGCCGACCTCGGCACCCGTCGCCGCATCGAGGAGCGTCATCCCGATGAGCTCATGCGTGAAGACCTCCCCCTCGTCCGGCTCGGAGAGCTCTTCCACCGGAACGAGGAGATAGCGCCCATTCCACTTCTCGGCCTCGGTCCGATCGGCGATCTCCGCGAGCGTGAGGAGCCATCCGTCGTGCACCGGGCGAAGCTGGGTCACGTGGAGCTCGCGCGGCTGCCGCGTACGCGGATCGAGCCAGAGGGCCCCGTCCGGGGTGCCCTGAAAAAGCCGACGGCCGGAGGCGAGGATCGCCTCCGGCTCGTCGGGCAACCCCTCGCTCGCGCTCTCTCCCCGCCCGCCCTGCCGCCGGCGGACCCGCGCGCCACTCGCGCCGTCGGGGAGCGTCACGACCTCACTCCTTCACCGGCACCGCCGACGCGGTGAGCTTCGCCGCGAGGCGCGCCTCATGGCGCGCCTTGAGCACCCCCGCCTTGCGGAGGAGCGAGCGAACGGTGTCCGACGGCTGCGCGCCGTTGTCGAGCCAATAGTTGGCGCGATCGGCCTTGAGCTGGAGCGCCTGATCACCCGAGCGGGGGGCGTACTGCCCGAGGATCTCGATGAACTTGCCGTCACGGGGCGACCGGCTGTCGGCGACGATGATACGGTAGGTCGGCGACTTGGTGCGGCCCTGACGACGGAGACGGATACGAACGGCCATGCGATGATCCTCCAGGATCGGGTGGGGTGGTCCTGCGCCGAGCTCATCGCGCACCCGGAACTCCCGGGCCGCACTCGGGTCCTGCCCGAACGGTCAGCGCCGAGCGCCGGCCATCCGCTTCATCATCTTCTGCATCTCGCGGAACTGCTCCAGCAGGCGATTCACCTCGCTCACCGGCCGTCCCGCCCCCTTCGCGACCCGCGCGCGGCGCGAGCCGTTGAGCAGCGAGGGATCCCGCCGCTCCGCCATCGTCATCGAGAGGACGATCGCCTCGGCGTGTTTGATCCGCCGTGGGTCCGCCTGACTCGCCTGCTGCAACATCTTGCTGTTCACGCCGGGGATCATCCGCAGGATGTTCTGCATCGACCCCAGCTTCTGCATCTGCTTCATCGCGCCCAGGAAGTCCTGCAGGTCCATCCCCTCCTTGCGTACCTTCTTCTCGAGTCGCTTGGCCTCGTCGGCATCGAACGTGGCCTGCGCCTTCTCCACCAGCGTGAGGACGTCGCCCTGCTGGAGGATCCGCCCCGCCATGCGGTCGGGATGGAACTCCTCGAGCGCGTCGGGCTTCTCCCCCACGCCGATGTACTTGATCGGCTTCTTGGTGACCCCATAGATCGAGAGCGCCGCGCCACCGCGCGCGTCGCCATCCATCTTGGTGAGGACCACGCCGGTGACGCCCAACGCGTCGTTGAACCCCTGCGCGATCTTCACCGCATCCTGCCCCGTCATCCCATCGGCGACGAGGAGGATCTCATCGGGCTGCACCGCCTCCTTCACGCGGCGCAGCTCGTCCATCATCGACTCGTCGATCTGGAGGCGACCCGCGGTGTCGATGATGACCACGCGATCCCGCCCCTTCCGTGCCTCCTCCACCCCGGCCCGCGCGATGCGGACCACGTCGGTGGTGGAGCGATCGGCGTAGACCGGGACCGCGAGGTCGCGCCCCAAGGTCTCGAGCTGGTCGATCGCCGCCGGGCGATAGACGTCCGCCGCCACGAGGCGCGTCGGCCGTCCCTCCCCCGTCAACCGCCGCGCCAACTTGGCCGCGGTGGTCGTCTTCCCCGACCCCTGTAACCCGACCATCAGGACGACGGTCGGCGGGAGGGTCGACATCCGGAGCCCTTCCGTCCGCTCCCCGAGCATCAGGGTGAGCTCGTCATAGACGATCTTCACCAACTGCTGCGCCGGCTGGATGCTCTTGAGCTGGGCGACCCCGACGGCGCGCTGCTCGACCCGCTCGAGGAACTCACGCGTGAGTTGGAAGCTGACGTCGGCCTCGAGGAGGACGCGCCGCACCTCGCGGAGCCCTTCCTTGATGTCGGCTTCGGTCAGGACGCCGCGCCCCCGCAACTTGGCGAAGGTGGCTTCCAGCTTCTCGGACAGCTCTTGGAACATAGAGCCTTGAAACATAGGGACTTGGGGGGCCTGGGCCAAGGGACGAGACCCCGGGGATCCCCCACGGGAACCCCGGGTTCGGGCCCCGCCCACGGGAGGGGCCCCGCGCCATACATTTGGACCGTGCCCGACGCCCCGTCCGCGCCCCAGGACACCCTCCCCCTCCTCGCGCTCCGGTCGACCCTGGTCTTCCCGCGCGGGCGGATCGCCGTCCAGGTCGCCAGCGACGACAACCAGGCGCTCCTCGCGGCGCACCCTGAGGAGGGGGCCCTCGTCTGCTGCGTCCTGACCCAGGAGGAGGGCCCCGGGGGAGAGGTCCGGGCGGTCGGCCGGGTCGGGGTCGTGGCGCGGTTGACCGATCGCCGCCCCCCCAGCGAGGGGCTCCACCAGGTGACCCTCGAAGGGTTGATGCGCGTGACAATCGCCGGGGTGCGGCGCGAGGCCGGCGCACGCTTCGCGACCGCGACCGTCCGCCCGGTGGAGGAACCCCTCCTCGATCCGGGGTCGGCCCTGGCCCTGATGCATCGGATCGCCCTCGCCGCCGATGCCCGCGCCGAGCGCGACGAGAACTTTCCCGCCGAGCTCCCCGGACTCCTGCGCCGGGAGGTGAAGCGGCCGGGGCGTTTCGCCGATCTCGCGGCCGCGCGCGGCGCCCTCCGCGCCACCGAGAAAGACGAAGCGCTCCAACGCCTCGACGGGGTCTGGCGGCTCGAATACCTCGCCGCGCGCTACGAGCGCGAGGAGGCCCGCGCCACGGTGCAGCAGGAGGTGCGGCAGGAGACGGAGCGCCGGATCGATCGCCATCACCGCGAGTTCTTCCTCCGCCAACAGCTCCAAGCGATCAAGGCGGAGCTCGGCGAGGCCGAGGTCGGGGATCGCGACCTCACGGAGCTCTTGCGGCGCATCGAGGAGGCCGCGCTCCCCGAGTCGGTCGCCACCGAAGCCCGGCGGGAGCTCGATCGCCTCCGCGCCCTCTCCTCGGCGTCGAGCGAGCATCAGGTGCTGCGCAATTATCTGGAGTGGGGGCTCGCGCTCCCCTGGCGGCGGCGCGGCGGCGCCGAGGCGATCACCCTCGAGCGGGTGGAATCGGCCCTCGACGGGCGCCATTACGGCCTCCGCGAGGTGAAGGACCGGATCCTCGAGTATCTCGCGGTACGCCAGCTGCGCGGCGACGGTGGCCGTGACCCTGGAGCGCCGATCCTCTGCTTCGTCGGCCCGCCGGGCACGGGGAAGACCTCGCTCGGCGAGGCGATCGCCGAGAGCCTCGGACGCGCCTTCTATCGGATCTCCGTCGGCGGCGTGCGCGACGAGGCCGAGATTCGCGGGCATCGTCGCACGTACGTGGGCTCGCTCCCAGGCCTCCTGATCCAGGCGATGCGTCGCGTGCAGGTCAGCGATCCCGTGTTGATGATCGATGAGATCGACAAGATGGCGGGGGGTGGCGCGGGGGGGGATCCGACCGCCGCGATGCTCGAGGTCTTGGACCCCGCACAGAACGCGACCTTCACCGATCACTATCTCAATCTCCCGTTCGACCTCTCGAGCGCGCTCTTCATCTGCACGGCGAACAACCTCTTCGACATCCCCCACGCGCTGCGCGACCGGCTCGAGGTGATCCGCATCGCCGGCTATACGGTGGAGGAGAAGGTCGAGATCGCCTGGCGCTATCTCCTCCCGCGCCTCTTCGATTCACACGGGATCACCGACCGCGACCTGCAATTCACCGACGAGGTCCTCTCGCTCATCGCCGACCGCTACGCGCGCGAGGCGGGGCTCCGCACCTTCGAGCGGCAGCTCGCCGCGCTGATGCGGCGTCGCGCCAAGCGGAAGGCCGAGGGGGAAGCGGGGGCGTGGGTCCTCGACGCCGAGCGCGTGGAGGAGGTGCTCGGTCCGCCCCGCTGGGCGCCGGAGGCGGCGGAACAGGAACCGGAGATCGGGACGGTGACCGGGCTCGCCTGGACCGCGAATGGGGGCGAGCTCATGACGATCGAGGCGCTCCGGATGCCGGGGACCGGGAAGCTGATCGTCACCGGGCAGCTCGGCGATGTGATGCGCGAGTCGGTCGATGCGGCGAGTTCCTATGTGCGCTCGCGGGCGCGGCAGCTCCGCGTCGCCGACCCGGAGATGCGCGCGAGCGACCTGCACGTACACTTCCCTGCCGGCTCCGTGCCGAAAGATGGCCCGAGCGCCGGCGGCGCGGTGACGCTCGCGATCGCGAGCGTCATGAGCCGACGCCCGGTGCGGCGCGATGTCGCCGTGACCGGGGAAGTCACGCTGCGGGGCAAGGTGCTCGAGATCGGTGGGGTGAAGGAGAAGGTCCTCGCCGCGTATCGCGCGGGACTCCGGACGGTGGTCTTACCGGCCGCGAACCGGAAGGACCTGCGGGAGCTCCCGGAGGAGGTCCGGAGCGCGTTGCAGGTGCGCTTCGCGGCGACGATGGACGAGGTGGTGGAGGTGATGCTCCTCCCCGCGCGGCCGATGACGATGGCGGAGGATCTCCCTCTCTTCGACGACGTCGCGCCGACGATCGCCGACGCCCCACCGACCCCCTGAGATGCCGCGGCGTCCCTGGGTGGTGCGGCGCTCCTCGCGCCATGGCCGCGGCGTCTTCGCGGTCGCGACGATCCCCGCGGGGACGCGAATCATCGAGTACACCGGCGAACTGATCAGCGAGGCCGAGGGGGAGCGGCGCTATCCGACCCCACCCGATGGGTCGGAGGAGCCCGAACACACCTATCTCCTCACCCTCGACGACACGCGCGTGATCGACGCGAACGTCGGGGGGAACGCGGCGCGGTTCATCAACCACTCCTGTGCACCGAACTGCGAGCCGATCGCCTATGGCGATCAGATGTGGATCGTCGCGATCCGCGACATCCGTCCCGGCGAGGAGCTCGCGTACGACTACGCGATCGAGCTCGATGAGCCGCACACCCCGGCGCGGAAGCGGCGCTTCCCCTGCCGCTGTGAGGCCACGCGGTGCCGGGGATCGATCCTCAAACCGAAGCGGCAGCCCCTGCACCCGTTGGTGCGACGGGCGCATGCCCGGTGGGGACCGACCTGACGAGGGTACGGAACCGCGCGTCGAGCCGGTCGAGCTCGGCGCTCCAGTTGAGCGGGGCGGCGGTCTGGAGGGCACCCTCGCGTAACCGCTCGCGCAGGGCCCGATCGCGAACCAGACGGCACATCGCGGCGAGCATCGCCGACTTGTCACCCGGGGCGAAGGCGAGCCCGTTCACCTCGTCCCTGAGATGATCGACCACCCCACCCGCCGGCGCCGCGATCACCGGTAACCCGGAGGCCATCGCCTCGAGGACGACCAACCCGAGGGTCTCGGTCTCCGAGGCGAAGAGAAAGGCATCACAGCTGGCGAAGAGCGTCGGGAGATCATGATTGCGCTCGAGGGAGCCGAGGAAGGTGACACCGGGACCGGCCTTACGCCGCAGCGCGGGGAGACTGGGGCCATCGCCGGCGACAACCAATCGTACGGCGCCAGGGGTCAGCGACCCCGCCAGCGCGGCGAAGGCTCGCAGCACGAGCTCGACATTCTTTTCCGGCGCGAGGCGCCCGACATAGAGGAAGGTGAACGCCGGCCCGAGCGACAGCGCTTCACGCAGCGCCAACGAGCGTCGCGCGGGGGAGAAGCGCGACGGCTCGACACCGCGCCCCCAGACCTCTGTCCGCGTGACACCCGCCGCCTGGAGTGTCGCCCTCGCCGGTGAGGAGGGGGTCAGGGTGAGGGCGGCCCGTCGATGGAAGGTGGCGATGTTGTTCTCCACGGCTCGTCGCAGCCAGGGGAGACCGTACGCCGTGGCGTAGCGCCCGAAGTCGGTATGGAAGGCAGAGACGAGCGGGATGCCCCGGCGCCGCGCCTCGGCGGACGCAAGTCGGCCGATCACGAACTCGGTCGCACAATAGACGAGATCCGGCGCCCAGGCGTCGAAGGCCTCGCGAACCGTCCGTCGGGAGGGCCAAGGGAACCGGAGCGCGGGGTAGATCGGCATCGGCACCGAGGGCAACGCGAAGCGCGGGATGCGAGGGGCGCCCAGGGGCGCCTGGAGCGTCGATGGGTAGACGGGGACCACGGTCGCACAGTGCCACCCGCGATCGCGCAGCCCCTCCGCCATCAACGCCGTCACCACACTCACGCCATTGACCTGCGGGGGATAGGTGTCTGAGCAGAGGAGAAGACGCATTCCTTTATTGTTGCGCATGCATGTCACCGAACGGTGACGACCAGGTAACGAGTCGATGAGCGAACGCGTGGTCGCGGCGCGCTAGACGTGACCAACCCGTGACCGCGTCGACAGCGAGGCGATACATGAGCGGCTCACTCTTCCCGTGACCTCAACGGGAGGAAATCGATGTCGCCCTCTGCGGTGCAGCGCGTGGTGCTCGTCGTGCTTGACGGCCTCCGGCCGGATGCGATCCCGCGATTCGAACTCCCAGCCTGCACGGCGCTCCTCCGACAGGGGCGAGGAACACTGTTCGGTCGCACGGTCTCGCCCAGCCTGACGTCGACGGTGATGGCATCGCTCCTCACGGGGGCGCATCCCACACGACATGGGGTGGCCGGTGGTCGCTTCTATCTCCCGCGGGTGCGCGGGAACCTCGACCCCCTCCCCCGAGTCCTCGCCGCCCACGGCCTGCCCTCTTCGATGCACCTCGCGAAGGTGCCGCGGATCTTCTCCGGGGTCGCGCAGCGCATCGCCGGCTACCTCGGCTTCTCAGAGGTCACGCTCCGGGGCGACGACGCCCCGACGATCCTCGAGGCCGCGATGCCGGCGCTTCGTGATCAGCGCCGCGGATTGATCTGCCTCCACTGGCCCGATGCTGATCGAGCGGGCCACGCGGGCGGGTGGATGTCGCCGGCCTATGAGGGAGCGGCCCGGCAGCTGGACGACACCCTGGCGCGCCTCCGCGAACTGGCCGACCTCTCCGATCCCTCGACGCTGCTCATCGCACTCGCGGACCACGGTGGGGGTGGGACCGATCCCCTGCACCACGACAGCGATCATCCGATGGATATGACGATCCCGATCCTGATGGCCGGGGGCGCGCTCACGCCAGGCACCCTGCCTCACGGACTCTCGATCCTCGACATCCCGGCGACGGTCTGCTGGGCGCTGGGGCTCCCGATCCCCGAGACCTTCGGTGGTGCACCGATTCACGACCTCTTCCAGACTGCGCCCGCGAGCCTGGCCGCATGACCCTTCCCCCCCTGACCCTCTTGGCCCGCCTCGACGGCCAGGACCGCGCCCTCCTGCAGCGGTGGGTGATCGACGCGATGTCGCCGCAGTGGCGCACGACACTCTGGCGGACCATCACGCACGCCGGTGGCGCCTGGTCGACGATCCTCCTGACCCTCGGGACCGCGCTCCTCCCGTTCACGGCCCCGGTGCAACGAGCGGGACGGACGGCGGCGGTGACCCTCCTTGTCTCACATCTCGTGGTCCAGATCGTGAAGCGGCGCGTGATGCGCACCCGCCCCACCGCGGCGCTCGCCACCCCGCATCACATCCCAGTCCCCGACTGCTTCTCCTTCCCCTCCGGGCATTCGTGTGCGGCGATGAGCGTCGCCCTCCCATTCGCCTTCACCTTCCCGGCGGCCGCATCTCCGGTCCTGATCGGCGCAGCGATCGTCGGGTTCTCTCGCGTCCGGCTCGGCGTGCACTACGTCGGTGACGTGCTCGCCGGCCAACTGATCGCCATCACGTCCTTCGGCCTGCTCGCCGCACTCCGTTGACGGTATGAGGGCGCCTCAAGCCCTGCGGCTCGCGATCATCACCGACACCTTCCCGCCGCAGATCAACGGGGTGGCGGGGACCCTCGCGCGGCTGATGGATGCGGTCGAAGGACGCGGCGGGTGCGTCCACATCGAAGCCCCGGCCACACCAGCGACTCCATCGGACCCCCGGGTCCATCGGAGCGCGAGCATCCCGTTCTGGGCCTATCCCCAACTTCGCATCGCCTGCCCGAGTCATCGCGCCATGGTGCGCCGCCTCCGAGCCTTCGGACCGACACTGATTCATGTCGCGACCCCGTTCGGGATCGGGTGGGCGGGACGAAGCGCCGCGCATCGACTCGGCATCCCGCTGGTGACCTCGTATCACACGGCCTTCGCCTCCTACCTGACGTATTACGGGTTCGACGCACTGGCACCGGCCTCGTGGCGATTCCTCCGCTGGTTCCACAACGGGGGGCGGCGTACCTTCGCGCCGAGCGCGTCCATCGCAGACGACCTCCGATCGCGTGGCTTCACCGGGGTCGGCGTCTGGGGACGCGGGGTGGATGTCTCGCACTTCTCCCCCGATCGGCGCTCCGAAGCGCGCCGACTGGCACTCGGCGCATCACCCGAGACCGTCGTCTTCGCCTACGTAGGTCGACTGGCCCCGGAGAAGCGCATCGACCTCGTGCTCGATGCCTTCGGGCTGCTCCGAGCACGCGCGCCGCGTGACCTAGCCCTCTGGGTGGTTGGTGACGGCCCCGATGCCGACCGACTCAGGGCACGTGCACCGAAAGGGACTCAGTTCCTCGGCGCGCATCGTGGCGCAGACCTCGCCGAGCTCTATGCGTCCGCAGATGGGCTCGCCTTCCCATCCTCGACGGAGACCTTTGGGAACGTCGTCCTCGAGGCGATGGCATCCGGACTCGCCGTTGTGGCCCCTGATGTGGGCCCGACGCTTGAGCTCACCCCACTCGGGTCCGCGCTCACCTTCCGCGCCGGGTCCGCCGCGGCACTCGCGTACGAGCTCGAGCGACTCGTGATCGATCCGGTGCTTCGGCGCTCCCTCGGGGCCGCGGCGCGCACCGCCGCGATCGCACGCACCTGGGACCGCGTCTGGGATGGCCTCTTCACCGACTATGCAGGTGCGGTCGACGCTGGGGCCCCACCCGCTGTTCAGGGCGTCGCGAGAGCCATGCGATCGAGCGCGATCAGTTCCCGCGATCCTATGGTGCCAGGCGCGTCCTCGTAACGCACCACCGCACATCCGGCGATGGTCGCCAACTCGATCGTGATCCGCCGCGCCGCGATCCCGGGGCCATACCGCGCCTCGACCGCACGCCGGAACAGCTGGGCGAACTCCGCAGCCTCATCCTCCGTGTCCCAGACGGTCACCCAAGCGAAGGCCGGCCCCGACGCGGTCTCGATCACCTGATAGCGGTCGCCATCCCACCCCGCCGCGCCGCGCACCGCGGCGGCCTCGTCCTGGAGATGCGCGTACAGCAGGAGCCGGGTCTCGAATTCGCCGAGGTTGTCCTCGTGGAGGAGGGTGCCCGTGCGCGGGGCCCCGAGGGTGACGCGCGTCGGCAGATCGGGGAGCGAATCGAGGTAGCGCTCCGGATGCAGGATCTGCTCGGTCGAGACGGCGAAGGGCGAGAACGGTGCGATCCCCGGACGCGCCCGCTTCACCTGCCGCACGAACTCGGCCCCACTCAGATAGGGGAAGAGGAGCGTCTCCTGGAGGAGCATCGGGGCGCTCGAGAATTTCGGCATCGACGACTGGCCCTCGCGGATCATCTCGCGCACCCGTCCCCACCCGCCAGGGATCTTCGGTTCCCCGTCCTGCCCCCCCGTCATCACCGCGAGCTGTTCGTAGACCGCCTGCCCCTCCACCACCGCCTGCATCGCGACCATCCGATCGTTATCCCCCGCAAGCGCGTCGATCTGCGTCAGGTCGGTGTGCTGGTCCTGCAAGGCATGCATCAGCTCATGGGTGATGGTGATGTCTCGCATCTCCGCCGAGGCGTCATCCACCACATAGAGCACCTTCGTCTTCGGGTCGTAGTATCCCGCCACCTGCTCGGTGAGGAGATCGAGCAGGAAGGCGCGCAGGTCGAGGGTATCGGGGAGGAGACCGAGCAGACGATACGCCGTCGCCGTCCCGGCCAACTCCGCTGGCGTGAGCTGCGCGTTGAACTCCTGCTCGAGGTACGAGCGGACCTGATCACGCGACCGAGTCTGCAACACCGGCAACCGCAGGAAGCGGAGCCCGGAGGCCTCCTCCAACACGGGGATCGCCGCACGGACCTGCTTCTTGAACGGGCCCTCGTAGCCCGGCGGTTCGGCCGCGCAGGCGGCGACGAGCAGACCAAGCGCGGCGATGAGGACGGCGCGCCTCATCTCCCGAGCCCCTGCGCGAGATACCAGGCGATCAACGCGTCCCCGATGAAGAGGGAGACGAGACCCGCGGGAGCCAGGAAGACCCCAAACGGGACCAACGGCACCGCGAAGGCCTCCCCACGCGAGCGCGCCCGCACCCACCCGATCGGCATCACCACCGCGAGGAAGAGCACCGACGCCAGCGCCGCGGCGACGAAGATCGTGAGGAGACTCCGCTCGGGACCGACCATCGCCCCGACGAAGGCCATCAGCGTGACGTCCCCCTGCCCCATCGCCTCCTTCTGCAGCACCACCTCGCCGAGCCAGGCGACGATGGCGATCGCGCCAGCGCCGACGCAGGCCCCAAGCACCGCATGCCACGGTCCGGCGAAGATAGTCTCGCTCCCGAGCACGAAGGCGATCGCCGCCGACCCCAGCGCGAAGAGGAGCCCCGTCACGGTGAAGCCGTCCGGGATCAGATAAGTCGTCAGGTCGGTCACGGCGATGCCGAGGAGGAGTGTCGAGGTGACGGCCACTCGGAACGCCTCGACCGTCGGTCCCCAAACCTGGGCGCTCCCCAGCCAGAGGAGCCCGACGAGGAGTTCGATGATCGGGTAACGAAGAGCGATCGCGCCACCGCAGCCCCGACACCGCCCGCGCAACATCACCCAACTCGCGATCGGGAGGTTGTCGTACCACGCGATCGGCCGCGCACACCGCGGGCACCGAGAGCGGGGCCGCACCACCGACGCGCCGTGGGGCCACCGCGCGATGCACACATTGAGAAACGAGCCGACGGCGGCGCCCAGCACGAAGGCCAGCAGGCTCATGCGTGCGGCCGCAACGTGAAGAGGGTGATCCCCGCGGCCACCGCGACATTGAGCGACTCCGCCCCCGGCGCCATCGGGAGGGTGACGCGCTCCGCACAGGCGGCCCGGACCGCCGGCGCGAGCCCCGCCCCCTCATTCCCGACCACCACCGCGAGACGCGCCGGCGCCACGAGCGTCTCGATCGACGCGCCCCCGAGGTCGGCACCCCAGAGCGGGATCCCCTGCGCCTCCAGGAACGCGAGGAGCCCGTCGAGGGTACACTCGATCGTCGGGTGGCCGAGCTGGATCCCCACCGCGGCACGGACGACCTTGGCGTTCCAGGGATCGACGGTGCCCGGGAGCACGCAGGTCGCCTCGACCCCGAGTGCCGCAGCGGTGCGCAGGAGGGTCCCCACATTCCCGGGGTCCTGGATCCCGTCGAGCACCAAGAAGCGCGCCGTCGCGCCGAGGGTCAGCGCCTCGAAGCTCCAGGTCGGCTGTTCAGCGACGACGAGGATCCCTTGCGGCTGCTCGGTATCGCAGGCCGAGAGGAACTCCCGCTCGCTGACGCGCAGCACCTCGAGGTCCCGGGCGTGGAGCTGGGCGGCGAGGGCCGCTCCGCGCGGGGTCCGGTCGAGGAGGTCGCAGGTCAGCGCGCCGACGACGCGCACGGGGGAGGCGAGCAATGCCTCGACCGTACGTATGCCTTCGGCGACGAAGCGTCCACTCCGCTCACGCGCCTTGCGGCGTGTCAGGTCCCTGGCTACGGTCAACAAACCCATGCGTCGAATCTCGCTCCTCGTCCTCGTCCTCACCCTCGGCGGCTCCGCCTGCGCCGTCTCCACCCAACAGGAGGTGGAGATGGGGGCCGGCTATGCCCAACAGGTCGAGCGCCAGCTCCCCATCGTCCACGACGCGGAGCTGACGCGCTACATCAACGTACTCGGGGATTCGATCGCCCGCATAGCCGACGCCCGAAATCTCGACTGGTCGTTCCGCATCGTGGACAGCCCCGATGTGAACGCCTTCGCGATCCCCGGGGGGTTCATCTATATCAACCGCGGCCTTATCGAGCGCGCCACCTCGCTCTCGCAGGTGGCTGGGGTGATCGGGCACGAGATCGGCCACGTCACCATGCGCCACTCCATCAAACAGATGCAGAAGGCACAGGGCACCAACCTCGGGGTGACCCTCGTCTGCGTCCTCACGAGCGTCTGCAACAACGAGGCCTCGCAGGCGATGATCAACCTCGGGGCGAACGCGGCCTTCGCCTCCTTCTCGCGGCAGGATGAGGACGAGGCGGATGCGGAGGGGCTCAAGTACATGGTGGACGCCGGGATCGATCCGCAGGGGATCCCCGAGATGTTCCAGATCCTCCTCGACGAGCGGACGCGGAAGCCGGGGGCGCTCGACGCCTGGTTCCGGTCCCACCCGCTCGAGGAATCGCGGATCGAGGCGGCGAAGGCGCGGATCGCCCAGCTCCCACCGGAGCGCATCCGTGGGCTGACCCGCGACTCCCAGAACTTCCAGGCCTTCAAGGCGCGACTCGCCGCCCTCCCGCCCTCCCCGCCGGCGCGCTGAGCCCCGACGGGACCCTCCGGCGCGCCATTCGCGCCGAGACGCGGTAACTTCTCCGCCATGATCGCCGACGATAGCAACCTAGGCCGCATCGAGCGCCGCATCCTCGCGGCGCTCCTGGCCTTAGCGGCGATCTTCGGCGTCGCGGTGGTGGGCTACCGGATCATCGGCGGTGACCGCTACGGATGGATCGACGCGCTCTACATGTCGGTCATCATGCTGACGACGACGGGGACCAAGGAGGTCGTCCCGACCGAGACCGTGGCCTCGCAGGTCTTCACGATGGTGATCCTGGTGGTCGGGGCGACCGCGGCACTCTACACCCTCTCGACGCTCACGGCATTCGTCGTCGAGGGTGACATCACGCAGGGCTTCCGGAGACGACGTATGCGCAAGGCGATCGACGCGATGACGGACCACATCATCGTCTGCGGCGCGGGCCAGACAGGATCGACGGTGCTCCGCGAGCTCGTGCGCACGCAGCGCCCCTGTGTGGTGATCGAATCGAGCGAGACGCAGCTGGCCGCCGTCGATGCGGAGTTCGCCGCAGTGCCCTTCTTGCACGGGGACTGTTCCGACGACGAGACGCTCCTGCACGCGGGGATCACCCGGGCGGCCGGGGTGGTGATCTGCACCGACGACGACAAGACCGCCCTCGTGACGACCGTCCTCGCGAAGCAACTCAACCCCGCGGTGCGCGTGACCGCCCGGGCGACGACGGAGAAGGCGATCGCCCGACTCAAGCAGGCGGGCGCCGATGGGGTCGTCGCCCCAGCGCAGATCGGAGGGATGCGCCTCGTGAGCGAGATGGTCCGTCCGACCGTGGTGGGCTTCCTCGACACGATGCTGCGGGACACCAATCGCAACCTGCGCATCGAAGAGATCTCGGTCCTCGCGGGCAGTGGCCTCGAGGGACAGTCCATCGGACGGTTGCCGCTGCATGAGCAGGGGAGCGGGGTCCTGCTCCTCGCCCTTCGCGACCCGTCAGGGGATTACGCCTTCAATCCCCCGGCGGACGCCGTGGTGCGCGCCGGAGCGACGCTGATCGTGATGGGGGACCCCGGCTCGGTGCAGGCGCTCAGAGCCCGCTGACGAAGTGCGCGACGAGGTCGCCGAACGCCCCTGCGGCGCGGGCCCCCTCCGCCATCACTTCCTCATGATTCAGCGGCGTCGTTGAGATCCCCGCCCCGGGGTTCGTGATCAACGAGATCCCCGCGACCGCCATCCCGAGGTTCCGCGCGACGATCACCTCGGCCACCGTGCTCATCCCCACCGCATCGGCCCCAAGTCGCTCGAGCATCCGCACCTCCGCGGGGGTCTCGAAGTTCGGCCCAAGCAGGCCCGCATAGACCCCGCGCGCGAGCGGGATCCCCAACGCCTGCGCCGAGGAATCGAGGCGTTCGCCGAGTGCGAGGCTGTACGCCTCGGTCATGTCATTGAAGCGCTGGTCCCCCGGCTCCACCGGACCGGTGAGCGGGTTCTGCCCCGTGAGATTGAGGTGGTCGACGATTCGCATCAGTTCACCGGCGCGGAAGCTGCGCCGCACCCCACCCGCCGCATTCGAGACGAAGAGCCGCCGCGCCCCGAGCGCATGGAGCACGCGGATCGGGAAGGCGGCGACGCGCGCGGGATATCCCTCGTACATATGGAAGCGACCGGCGAGACAGATCACCTCGCGGCCCCCGAGCTGCCCGGCGATCAACTCCCCGCGATGCCCGTCGACCTTCGGGGCATGGAACCCCGGTACCTCGGCATAAGGCACACGCCGCGCCTCGGTGAGGCGATCCGCCAGCGTCCCGAGCCCCGACCCCAACACGATCCCGATCACCGGCGCGCGAACCCCGAGCCGATCGCGGACGGCCTCGGCGGCGCGCTGGGCATCTGCCGCCCCATGGGTGGTGGTCACCGCCGTCATCGTACCTCCTGCCGCAGCGCGGCGAAGTCTTGATCCACCCGGGCGAGGAGCGCCGCTCGCTCCCCCTCGGGCAGGAACGCATTCACGAACCCTTGCCGCGCCAACGCAAGCAATTCCTCGACGGTGAAGCCTAGGCGATGCGCCGCCAGGCCGTACTCGGTCACGAGATCGGTCCCGCTCATCAAGCGGTTGTCCGTATTGAGCGAGACCTGCAGCCCCGCGGCGATGAACTGCCGCAGCGGATGCTCCTCGACCGATCGAATCGTGTGCGTCTGCACATTGCTCGTGAGACAGCACTCCACCGCGATCCCATTGCGGACGAGCTCCGCCATGAGCGCCGGATCATCGATGAGATGCGTCCCATGCCCGATCCGACAGGCATGACAGCGGTGCACCGCCTCGGCGATCGATTCGGCCCCCGCGCCCTCCCCGGCATGACAGGTGCAGGGGAGTCCGTGGGCGAGACAGTGATCGAAGGCGGCCTTGTGGAGTCCCGCGGGGTTCCCCGCCTCCCCGCCGGCGAGGTCGAACCCCACCACACCATCCCCCTTGAAGTCGACCGCCGTCCACGCCGACTCGAGCGACGTGGCGGGTGGCATGTTCCGGATCGCACAGACGATCACCCGCGCGACGATCCCGTACTCCCGCTCGGCCTTCGCCAAGCCCCGGAGGGGAAACTCCACCGCCTGCTCCATCGTGAGCCCGGCGCGGGTGTTGAGGATCGGCGCATAGCGGACCTCGAGGTAACGGACCCCCTCCTTCGCGCAATCCTCGGCGAGTTCATAGGCGATCCGCTCCATCGCCTCGGCCTGTTGCATCACCGAGAGGGTGATCGCGAAGCGCTCGAGATACTCCTCGAGACTCCGCGCATCTTTCACGAGCATGTAGTCGCGCAGCGCCTCGGCATCATCGCGCGGCATCGGGACGTGCAGGTCGCGCGCCAGCTCGAGCATCGTCGCCGGCCGCACCGAACCATCGAGATGGCAGTGGAGCTCCGCCTTGGGGAGGCGACGCAGGAACTCGGAGGTGATCGGCATCGCTCAGTCGTCCGTGGGGGCGGCCCCCACCTTCGCCTTCCCCGACACCAAGCGCATCACGAAGCCACCGGAGACCTGCGTCGCCGGATCGACGACGATCCCGCGGCTATCGGCGATGGCGCGCGCCCCCGCCGAGACCGCCGTCGCCGCCTCGGGATCGCTCGCGCGCACGGCGTCGAGTAGCGTACTCCCCGGGGGGACACTCACCCCGGTCCCATTCACGAACACTCGGATCGACTCGGTCATCGGATCGCCTTGATGCGAGGGGCCTGGAGGGCCGGCGTCAGCGTGAGCCGTCCTCCGGGGAGCCCCTGGAGATGTTGGATGAGGGCGTCGAGGTCGACGCGATTCAGATCGTCCACGCGCGCCTCACGTGTGAGGGCGGCCCCGTCTCCCCCGGAGGCGAGGAAGTCCGTCATCACGAGGCGGTAGCGCCGTCCATTCTCGAGCGCACGCCCATCGTCGAAGCGGACCGACCGCAGCCGCGACCCGCTCGGCGCCGACGCGTCATACTCGATCGTCACCCCGCTGAGGTGGTAGCGAATGCCGCGCCCGTCGACCAACGCCTCGAGATAGCGCCGCAACGCATCCCCACGGATCGTTACGGCGACGAGGCGATTCCCGAAGGGCTGGACCTCGAAGAGATCGCCCCAGGTGACCACCCCCTGCCGGATCTCGGTGCGGATCCCGCCATTGTTCATCACCGCGAGGTCCCCGCGCCCGGCGGCACGCTGCGCGTCGGCGATCAGGTTCCCCAGGGGATACTGATCCCCCGCGCGGGCGAACCGCGCCTCCGCCGTCGTCACCGGCGCCGCGATGCGCGACGCGACCGCGGCCTCGGCCTCGGCGACCAATGCGGCGACCGTGGGATCGCGACGCACGCTATCGCTCACCACGGCCCGGAGCTCGGGACGCGAGGGCGTCCCCCCCAGCGGGAGATCGATCACCCCGAGCGCCTGCCCACTCGAGCGGGCCTGCACCACGGGGATCCCGTTCACCACCGTCGTGATCGCCGAATGCGTGTGCCCACTCACGATCGCGTCGACGAATCCGGTGGGGAGCTCCTTCGCGAGCTCGAGGATCTCCCCCCGGCACTGGTCGGGCGCCGCGATCTCACAGAACCCCCCGATGTGCGCGACGACCACCACGGCCTCCGCACCGCGGGCGCGGAGCGCCGCGGCACGCTCCCGCACGTAGAGCGCGGGGGGGAGGAAGCGCAGGTTGGCGACATAGCGGGGCATCGTCGTCCGCGGGGTCCCCGGATCGGCGAGCCCGATGATCCCGATGCGCACCCCCTCGCGCGTCACGAGGGTATCGTCCGGGATCCAGTCGATATCGCCGCCGTCGGGATCCCGCACATTGGCGCCGAGGATGAGGGGCCGGAGCTCACGCATCCGCGCGCGGAGCGTGTCCTGTCCCCAATCGAATTCATGGTTGCCAAGCGCGCCGGCGGCAACATCCAGCGCTTCGAGGATCGGGACGACGGTGCGCCCGAAGGCCAGATTGGACGCCGCCGTCCCCTGGAACATGTCGCCCCCATGCAGGACGAGCGGGACACAGGTCGGGGCGCACTCCGCCCCCGCCTCGCGGATCATCGTGGCGAGTTCCGCCACCCCCCCTCGATTCCCGATCGTCCCCACCGGCCGCTTGGTGAGCGCCCCATGGAAATCATTGATCGCGAGCACCCGCACCGTCCGACGTGGTGGCAGGAGTCGATAGTTGCGCTCCCCGATCTCCTCGGGCTTCAACACCCCGCGCCGCCGCACCTCGGCGATCACGAGATCCCGGATCTCCGTCGGCGACTCGTAGACCACCGGGGCCCCGCGCAGCATCGCATAGCCACCTGCCCCCCCCGCGCGATAGTTGTTGACCGCGACGGTGAAGGTGTCGGTCTCGGCGATCGGGCGTCCCTGGAAGGTGAGCGTCGTGATCCGCGACCCGATCGGCCGCGCCAGGTCCACCACGTAGTCCGCGCCGGCGAGGATATCGTAGTTGTACCCGGGGATCGTCGGATCGGGACGCGTGCGGAAGCCGCCGGCCCCATCGCCCTCCACGATCCAGTAGCGCGCACTGTGCTCGAGGAAGGCGCGGAGCTGCGCCCCGCTCAGTCGCAGCGCCCGCAGCGAGTTCTCATAGGGATAGAGCTGGGCGATCTGCCGCACGGTGATCGGGCCTGGCTCCAAGCGGGCATCGAGCGTGAACGCCGACGCGATGCTGAGCTGCGCGCCGGTGGCGCGACGCTGCGCCGCCTGGATCAGATCGATCAGCGGCTCATCACGGACACGCGCCGAATCGGTGTGCCAGGCCACCTCGGTCCGGCCGATCACCTCATTGGCGTACCGCACCGCCGACTGATGCGCCCGGGCCACCGCGCGCACGACCGCCCCCTGCTCGGCATGGTCGCGCGCCTGGATGAGCCGCCCCCGGCGGCTCACCACCTGCCACCCGGTCCCCGCCCGCTCGAGCCCGATCGCGACGGTCGCGACACTCGTCGCCCAATTCCGCGGCTGCACCACGAGCACGCCATTGATCGTGGTGTCCGCGACCTCCCGATGGGAGTGTCCGATCACGAGCACGTCGATCCCCGCGACCTCGCGAGCGACGCGGGCCATCGGGTTCTCAGCCCCGAGCAGAAAGGCTGCCAGGGGCCCTGCTTCCGCAACGCCACCTGAAATGTTCCAGCGACAGTTTATCGAATCTCCGGTCGGCTGTCAGCCATCTTGCCCGTCTGCAGACTCTGGTTTCCGCCGTTTTCCGGCTCTGGTTGACCATTTGACAGTTGCAGCGGAGCAGTTGATTCGGCTGCGCTTGCTTTTCCCAAGCGTTCTGAGACACTCACGCAATGAACCGGGCTCGTCCGCCGCGGCCGAGCAAATACGCCGGTGCTCCTTCCGGTTTGACAGCGACCCACCTATGGAACGCCGCGCCGCAGGCTTCCGCTGGGACCTGCCTCAGGGCAACCAGCTGCGACTCTGGCAAAAACTCACGCCGCCGCAACTCTTCGTCGCCTCCTTTGCTGCTCTGATCTTCGTGGGCGCAGCAGGATTGCGGTTGCTTCCGGGTATCTGCGAGTCGTCCAGGTCTTCATGGGTCGACGCACTGTTCATGTCCACAAGTGCCGTATGCGTCACCGGACTTGCCGTTGTCGACCCCGGAACTTTTCTCACCCTCCCCGGCGAAGCCTTTCTCCTGCTCCTCGTTCAGTTCGGTGGCCTTGGAGTACTCACATTTACAAGCCTCATCATTTCGGCACTCGGACGCCGCCTTTCGCTCCGTGAAGAGTCCCTCTGCATTTTCAGGTCCGATGCAGCTCCACATCTCACACCCCGCCAGATCACCTGGAACATCGTCCGCTACACGCTCGCCTTCGAAGTCATCGG
>JBMTXT010000007.1:0-28995 GCA_049453775.1 Gemmatimonadaceae bacterium
TGATGGGGGCGAGCTTCGCCGCGGTCTCGGCGCTCTACCTCGTGCTCGCCGTCCCCACCATCAGCAGCAGCGCGACCCCGGACGCTCGTACCGCGCCGTGAGGCGGTCGGCGACGAAGGTCGCCTCATCCATCGGCGCCCGCCCAGGATGGCAGGCGCGGTGATGCGCGAGATACGCCGCATAATCGGGGGCCCCGATGATGCGGCGCAGCGTGGCGGCGACCCGCACGAGCCAGGCGCTCACTTCTTCGCCTTGCTCCCGTTGGGGCCGATCGTCCGGTCGAAGAGCTCGAGGATCCGGCGATACTCGTCGTGCCACGAACTCGGCCGTACGAAGCCATGGTCCTCGACGGGATAGACCGCCATCTCCCAGTCGGTCTTCTCGAGCTCGATGAGCCGCTGTGCGAGGTGCACCACGTCCTGGAACTGCACGTTCACGTCGACCATCCCATGGGCGATCAGGAGCGGGTCCTTGAGCCCCTCGGCGAAATAGAGTGGGGAAGAGCGCTTGTACGAGAGCGTGTCGTTCTGCGGGAGATTCAGGATCCGCCCGGTGTAGCCGTGGTTGTAGCTCGCCCAGTCGGTGACGGAGCGGAGCGCGGCGCCTGCGCCGAAGTGCTCCGGCTTGGTGAAGAGCGCCATCAGCGTGATGAAGCCGCCGTACGACCCACCGTAGATCCCCACGCGCTCGGGATCGATCCCATAGGTCGTGGCGAGGTACTTGGAGCCGGCCACATGATCATCGAGATCCTTCCCACCCATCCAACGGTAGATCCCGGTGCGCCAGTCGCGGCCGTAGCCCGCCGAGCCGCGATAGTCGATATCGAGCACCACGTAGCCACGCGAGGCGAGGAGGTGATGGAACATGTATTCGCGTGCGTAGCTCGACCACCAGTTGTGCACGTTGTGTAGGTAGCCGGCGCCGTGGACGAAGATCACCGCCCCCCCGTTCGGTGTGACCCCGAAGCGCTTGGGGTCGTAGAGTCGCGCCGGGACCTTCACGCCATCTTCCCCATCGAGCTGTACGATCGGCGGCTCCTGCCACGCGTACGACCGGAACTCCGGCGTGGGGCTCGTCGTCAGCTGCGCCATGCGCCCCTCACCCACGCGGGCGATGAAGAGCTCGGGCGGGGTGTTCGCCGTTGAGTAGACGGTCGCGATCACGTTCGGGTCGACGGGGCTGATCACGGGGGCATGGCCCCCGTTGCCGGCGGTGAGGCGTGTCCGTGCGCCACCGGTGATCGGCATCCGGTACGCCTGCTTGGTGAAGGGAGAGGGCTCGCTCGTCACGAGGTTGAGCGACGCGTCATCCACACTGCGGGCGGCGCTCAATACCTCCCATGCCCCGCTGGTCAGGGCCTGCTTCCCCGAGCCGTCGGCGTTCACCGCATAGAGATGTGCGTACCCGCTCTCCTCGGAGACGAACCAGGCCTTCCCCTGCGGGGTCCACCCGTGGCAGCCGAAGCAGGGGCCATTCACCCATGCGTCATCCGTGAGCGCATCGACGAGGGTCATCGCACCGGTCGCAGAAGCGACTGACCAGAGGTAGCGGTGTTTGAAGTCGGCGGAGACCACGAAGAGGAGGCCGAAGCGGCCATCGTCGCTCCAGTCGCCGAGCTGGGCGCTGCTGACCGCGCTCGAATCGGGGGCGAGGGTGAGCCAGCTGATCTTCCCTGTAGCGAGGATGAGGTGTCCGACCTTGGGGGTCCCCTGCGCATCACCGACCTTCGAGCGCCCCGGGATCATCCGGGGGTAGCCATCCGGGTTGATGTAGTCGGGCACGTCGGAGCCACGCGCCCCCGTGGCCGGGAGGAAGGTGCTGATGAGCGCGCTCTTCCCGTCGGGGGAGATGGAGAGCCCGGTGATCCGCTCGGCGGTCGGGATCCAGATGATGGGGAGCCGACGGGACTCGGCCTCGCGCCGCCGCGCCGCGTCGATCGAATCGGCGGCGAGGTCATCACGGATCGTCTCGAGGAGGAAGCGCTGTTGCGCCGCGAGCGTGCCCCGCTGGCCCATCGGGGCCTTCGGATCGGTTGGCGCCGCGCCCGAGCGGATGTCCGTCAGCTGGCGGGTGAGCCCGGTGATGAGATCGACCGCGAAGAGGTTCTGATCTCGCACATAGAAGACGTCGCGTCCGTCGAGCGAGGGTCGAGCGTCCACTTCGTTCGCCGCGGTCTGCGTGAGGCGACGCAGGGTCACGTTGGTCCCGGTCCGGCTTCGAAGCCAGAGATCCCCGGTCGCGGTGACCACCTCGCGCACCGAGTTGCCGCGGCTCCCCGGGAGGCGACGGCCGCTGGCGAGCAGGGGGGCGATCGAATCCATATGTGCCGCAGTGACCCGCTCCGGCACCGCCTCAGCGCGAGCCGCCACGCGGTACGGCTCGAGGTCGGTATTCCACGTGGCACCGGGCGCGAGCCACTGGAAGTAGAGCCACTGGCCGTCGGCGGTGAACCGCACGTTCTGCGGCTCACGGCCATAGAGCTCCGGGCCGCGCATGATGTTCTTGACCGAGAGGTCGAAGGGCTGCTGGGCCTCGGCGCGACCGACGAAGACGGCAGCGGCGAAGGGGAGCGCAAGGAGGAAGGCGGGACGGAGGCGCATCGGTCAGTCGATGAAAGAGGCAGAAGGCTCAGGGAGCGGCGTCCCCCGGATGATACGCGGGGTCTCGGTGGAACGTAGTGGGGTGCGCCCCGACAGCACCGACCACCACTCGCGCGCCGAGTCGGCGAGGATCACGAGGACGGTGACCATGAAGAAGGCCGCGACCCCGGCATCGAGCCGGTCGTTGAAGATGAGGCGGCCGGCGGCCGCGGCATTCGCGACGCCCGGCGGGAGTCCGCCGGCCTCGAGGAAGCCACGCACCCAGTCGGCGTGCGCGAGGAAGCCGATCTTCGGGTTGGGGTCGAAGAGCTTCATCCACCCCGCGGTCATCGTCACGATCACGAGCCAGGCCATCGGGGCGAGGGTGATCCACGCGTAGCGCGCCTTCCCCATCTTGATGAGGATCGTCGTGCCCACGCAGAGCGCGACGGTCGCGAGGAGCTGGTTGGCGATCCCGAAGAGCGGCCAGAGCGAGTTGATCCCACCGAGAGGGTCGGTCACCCCTTGATAGAGGAAGTAGCCCCAGCAGGCGACGAAGAGGCCGCTCGAGAGGAGCACCGCCGGATACCAGGAGACGCGACCGAAGGGCGCCCAGAGATGCTTCCCCAGGTCCTGGAGCATGAAGCGCCCCACCCGCGTCCCGGCGTCGAGCGTGGTCAGGATGAAGAGCGCCTCGAACATCAGGGCGAAGTGATACCAGAGCCCCATCGCGCTCCCGCCGATCGCATCGGAGAAGATCTTCGCCATCCCCACGGCGAGTGAGGGCGCCCCGCCCGTGCGCGAGAGGAGGGAACTCTCCTCCACCTGCGCGGCGAGGGTGGTGAGCTCCTCCGGCCGCAAGGTGAACCCCCAGGTGGCGATCACCTGGGCCGCGCTCTCGGCGGTGGTCCCGATGATCCCGGCGGGGGCGTTGATCGCGAAGTAGATCCCCGGCGTCAGGACGCAGGCCGCGATCAGCGCCATCGTCGCGACGAGCGACTCAGTGAGCATCGCGCCATAGCCGATCATCCGCGCATCGGCCTCGTTCTCGAGGAGCTTCGGTGTGGTCCCCGATGCGATGAGGGCATGGAAGCCGCTGATCGCCCCGCAGGCGATCGTGATGAAGACGAAGGGGAAGACCTTGCCGGCGAATACGGGCCCGGTGCCGTCGATGAACGGGGTCACCGCGGGCATCTGCAGCGGGGGGAGGACGATCAGGATCCCTGCCGCGAGGGCCACCACGACGCCGATCTTCACGAAGGCGGAGAGGTAGTCGCGCGGGGCCAGGAGGAGCCAGACCGGCATCACCGCGGCGGCGAAGCCGTAGATCATCACCGCGAAGGCGAGCGGGACCGGGGCGAGGGTGAAGAGCGGCCCCAAGGTCGGGTGCTCCGCCGCGAAGCGCCCCGCGTAGAGCGCCGCGATCAGCAACAGGATCCCGAGTGCGCTCACCTCGAGCACACGCCCCGGGCGCCAATACTTGAGATAGACCCCCATCAGCATCGCGATCGGGATCGTGAGCCCCACGGTCACCACCCCCCATGGGCTCTCGGCCAGCGCCTTCACCACGATCAGCGCGAGGACCGAGATGAGGATGATCATGATCCCCAACACCGCGACCAGCGCGGTGAACCCCGCGACGGGCCCGATCTCATCCTTGGCCATCTGCCCGAGCGATTTCCCGTTGCGGCGCACCGAGGCGCAGAGGATCACCATGTCCTGCACCGCGCCGCCGATCACGACGCCGACGATGATCCAGAGGGCGCCGGGGAGGAAGCCGAACTGCGCGGCCAGGGTCGGTCCCACCAGGGGGCCGGGCCCCGCGATCGCCGCGAAGTGGTGCCCGAAGACGATCCACCGGTTGGTCGGGACGAAGTCACGTCCATCGGCGCGGAGCTCCGCGGTGGTCATCCGCTGGGCGTCGAGTGCGAAGACCTTCGCGGCGAGGATCTTCGAATAGAAGCGGTAGCCGATGGCGTAGGTACAGACCGCCGCGGTCAGGAGCCAGGCGGCGTTGATCGTCTCGCCACGGGAGAGGGCGAGGACCGCGAAGGCCCCCGCGCCGACGAGGGAGACGACGGCCCAGAGGAAGGCCGAGACCCAACGAGGCATAGGTCGGAGGGAAAGAGGGGGAACGACTCCCGATTGTAGCCCACACGCCCCGTCATCGGGAGGGCTGATTCGTGGAGGGGCTCCGGGCGGCCGATTAGCTTTCCCCCGTGCTCCCGACCGGTCGTGCTCTCCGCTTCGCGCTCTCGCTCCCCGCGCTCCTGGGCGCGATGGGGCGTGCGCTCGACGCGCAGGCGTCGTCCGGTGGGCCCGTGGCTGGCCGCGGAGCCCCGATCAAGGGGGCGCCGGTGGTGGCCGGCCCCCCGCTCGCGGCCTTCGCTGAGGGACGGGTGGCCGTGGTGCCGATCCAGAGCTGGCGCGCGGACACCCTCGGATGGACCCAGTCGGTGACCTGGGCGCAGCTGCGGCTTACGGTCGATTCCGCGGTGGCCGCCGAGCTCCAGGATCGCGGGATGGGGCGACGCTGGGCGTCGCCGCTCGACGTCGTCCGCCTCGCACGGCGCAATCCGACCTTCCAGAGCGACCCCTATGCGCTCGGGGTCGGGCGGTGGCGGGCGATGCTCCCGGAGACCGGCGCATCCATCCCATCTCCCCTCGCCGACGACCTCCGCGTCCTCACCGCCCTCGGCGACACCAGGCATGTGCTCGTGCCGGTGGAGTTGCGCGTGGAGGGCGAGGTGACCCGCGTGCGCCTGGTCCTCGCGGACACGCGGGCCCGCACGGTGCAGTGGGCGGGGGATCTCGTCGTGCCCGGCGGGGCGCGCCTGGCGTCCGACCTCGCCGAGCGCATCGCCGATCTCTTCCTCGAGCCCTGACGGGGCTCTCGCTCTCTTCTCTCTCCCCTCTGCTGCCGTGACTGCTTCCCCCCGCGTTGTGACCCTGATCCCCGGCGACGGGATCGGCCCGGACATCACCGATGCCACCGTGCGCCTCCTCGAGGCGGCGGGGGCGCCCCTGCGTTGGGATCGTCAGCTGGCCGGGATGGCGGCGGTCAAGGCCCATGGGGATCCGCTCCCCGAGGCGACGCTCGATTCCATCCAGCGCACCACCCTCGCCCTGAAGGGGCCGCTCGAGACTCCGGTCGGGAAGGGGTTCCGCTCGATCAATGTCGCGCTGCGGAAGGAGTTCGATCTCTACGCCAACCTGCGCCCCGCGCGATCGGTGTTGCCGGGGAACCGGTTCCAGGGTGTGGACGTGATCCTCGTCCGCGAGAACACCGAGGGGCTCTACGTCGGGATCGAGAACTATGTGAAGGTCGGGGACGACCCACATGCGATCGCGCAGTCGGTGGCGGTGGTCACCCGGAATGGCGCCGAGCGCATCGTGCGCTACGCCTTCGAGCATGCGGTGCGCCATGGCCGGAAGCGGGTCACCCTCGTCCACAAGGCGAACATCCTCAAATACTCGCAGGGGCTCTTCCTCGAGACCGGTCGGAAGGTGGCGGCGGAGTACGAGGGGCGTATCGCCTTCGATGACAAGATCGTCGATGCCTGCGCGATGGAGCTCGTCATGCGCCCCGAGCGGTTCGATGTGATCGTGACGACGAATCTCTTCGGCGACATCCTCTCCGATCTCACCTCGGGGCTGGTCGGTGGACTCGGGCTGACGCCGGGCGCGAACATCGGGGAGACGGCAGCGATCTTCGAGGCGGTCCACGGGACCGCGCCCGACATCGCGGGACAGGGGGTCGCGAATCCGACCGCGGTGATGCTCGCCGGGTGCCAGCTCCTCGATCATATCGGCGAGGACGGGCGCGCCGCGCGGATCCGCGCGGCGATCGAGGCGACGTTGCGTGAGGGGCGCACGGTGACGCGCGATGTGGGCGGGACCGCGACGACGGCACAGTACACCGACGCCGTGATCAGCAAGCTCTGATCCCTGGCACCTGCTCCCTGACCCCTGCGGCTTTGCGCCTCCTCCAGCTCTCCGACGTCCACTTCGGACGGCATGCGATCGCCTCGCATACGGACGCGGTCACGCGTCGGGTCGCCGCGGGGCGCTACGAGGCCGTCGTGGTCTGCGGGGATCTCACGCAGCGGAACTTCCGGTGGCAGTTCCGGGCGGCGGCGACCTGGCTCGACCGACTTCGAGCGCATGCGGCGGTGCTCGTGGTGCCGGGGAACCACGATGTGGCCTGGTGGTGGAACCCGGTCGGACTCGGGGCCGCGACGCCCACACTCCGGGGCTATCGTAAGTGGATCAGCGCGGAGCTCGAGCCCACCCTCCAGCTCCCCGGTGTGACGCTGGTCGGGCTCAACTCCTGCCATGGGGTGCGGCCGTATACGCTCACGACGCGGGCGCGCGACCTCAGCGTGGTCGGGGCGATCCGTCCGGCGCAGTGGACTCACGCCCGCGAGCGGTTCGCCGCCGCCCCGGTCGGTGATCTGCGCGTCCTCGTCTTCCATCACAACCTGCTGCGTGGCGACCTCTCGCGGCGGTGGGGGCTCGTCGACCGCGCCGATGGGATTGCGCACGCCGTCGCGACCGGCGCCGATCTCGTCCTCAACGGCCACGACCATCAGACCCGCATCGAGGCGATGCAGGTCGAGGGGCGCACGATGATCGTCTCGCACGCCACCACGCTCTGCGGACGTACGCGGGGTGGGCTCCCCTCCGCGGTGCAGGAGATCGAGGTCACCCCTGAGGCGGTGACGCTCCGCGCCTGCGTCTGGGACGCGCCAGCACAGGACTATCTGCCGCGCCAGGACCGGGTCTTCGCGCGATGAGTGCGTCCCCCGACACGCTGCAGCTCGGCTTCGGCTTCGACGAACCCGCGCCATCCGACGAGCCGGCCGCCACGGGGGCGTCCCTCACCGAAGAGCCATGGGAGGCGGAGGAGACGGCGCGCATCGCGGCGCGTTTCCTCGGGCGTCTCCGCTCGCTCGGCCTCCAGCATGTGCGGCGCGTCGTGCTCACGCGGAATCGGTCGATCCTCGTCAGTATGAAGGGGTTCGAGCTCCGGGTGCATGAGGGGTACGTGGATGCCCCCACCGATGTGCACGTGCAGATCGTGCGCTTCGTGATGGCGAAGAAGCCCTGGGAGCGGCAGACGGCGCGCGAGGCGCTCGTCGCCTTCCCGCTCTCCCGGAACAGTCGCCCCCGACGTGCCCCAGAGCGGACGCATCCCGAGGACGAGCCATTGGCCGAGCGATTGGCCGAGTGGCACACGCGGCTGAATGGGGAGCGATTCGGGGCGCAGCTCGCCCTGGTGCCGATCCGCGTCTCGCGCCGGATGATGCGCCGCCTCGGGCATTACGCGCCCGCGGTCGAGGGGGGCGGGGCGGAGATCGCAATCTCCGCGCGGCATGTCGCCCGCGACGGATTCGCGGCGGCGCTCGAGACCTTGCTGCACGAGATGGTGCATCAATGGCAGCATGAGACGGGGCTCACGATCGATCATGGGGCGGAGTTCCGCCGGAAGTGTCGTGAGGTCGGGGCGATCCCGAGCGCGAAGCGCGCGGTCTGTTAGGGCCGCGCGGCGGCGCCGCGCCTCGGTCGGACGGTCTAGAGGACGCGCTCGATCGCGGTGAGCATCCCGCGGGCCAGCTCCTCCTCCCCCATGAAGATCTCGCCCTGTGGGGCGAGTCGCGAGAGCAACCGACGCTCGTCGTCGTCATGGGTCCGCACGATGACGCCGACGGTCGGGTTGAGTTTGAGGGCGGTGTCGAGCATCGCACGGGCCGCGGCGGCATCCGGGGTCGCGATCACGAGTGCCTTCGCTCGCGCGATATGCGCCTGGATGAGCACCGCGGGATCACTCGCATTCCCCGTCACGGCTGCGATCCCTGCCGTCCGGAGGTCGGAGACGATCTGTCGATTCTCCTCGGCGACCACGATCTCGGCTCCGCGGGCGCGGAGGGCGTCGCCGATCCGTTTCCCGACACGGCCATAGCCGACGATCACCACGTGACCGGTGAGCCGCTCAGAGGAGATGGAGTGGGGGAGTTCCGAGAGCCGGTCGGCGCTCCGATCCATGATCCGCGCGAGGCGTGAGCGCCGAAGGATCCAGCGCCGCACCGGTTCGATCGTCGAGAAGACGATCGGATTGAGGGAGATGGTGATGACCGCCGTCGCGAGGATCAGATTCTGCCCCTCGATGGGGAGGAGGCCAAGTGAGACCCCCATCCCGGCGACGATGAAGGAGAACTCCCCGATCTGCGCGAGACTGGCGCCCACGGTGAGGGCACTGCTCAGGGGATAGCGCCCCGCCACCATGAGCAGGGTCGTGACCAGTGGCGTCCCGACGAGGATCAGTCCTACCACCGAGAGGAGCTCGAGCGGGTGCTCCACCACGACTGTGGGGTCGAAGAGCATCCCCACCGAGACGAAGAAGAGCACCGCGAAGGCATCTCGGAGGGGGAGACTCTCGTCCGCCGCGCGCTGGCTGAGGTCCGAGCCCTGTAACACGAGCCCCGCGACGAAGGCCCCGAGCGCGTACGAGACCCCGAAGAGCTCCCCGGCGAGGTAGGAGATCCCGACCGCCGTGACGATGATCGAGAGGATGAAGAGCTCGCGCGAACCGGTGCGCGCCACCTGCCAGAGGAGCCAGGGGAAGAGCCGGCGCCCCACCACGAGCATGAGCGCGATGAAGATCACCACGCTCCCCAGCGTCACCGCGAGGGACGTCACGAAGGATTCCGGCGCGGCGAGCGTCGCGGCCCCGGCCGCGGTCCCCCCAAGGATCGTCGCCAGGGACGGCAGGAGGACGAGTACCAGCACCATCACCACGTCCTGCACGATCAGCCACCCGACGGCGATGCGTCCGGTCAGCGTCCCCATCGCATGCCGGCTCTCGAGCGCGCGCATGAGCACCACCGTCGAGGCGACCGAGATGGCAAGGCCGAAGACGATCGCCGCTCCCGTATCCCACCCCCAGAGATGCGCGAGCCCGGCGCCCAGGAGAGCCGCCGTGGTGATCTGGATCAGGGCCCCCGGCGCGGCGATCCGCCGCACGGCGTAGAGCTCCTCGAGCGAGAGATGGAGCCCGACCCCGAACATCAGGAGCATCACCCCGATCTCTGCCAGCTGCCGGACGATCTCGATATCCCCCTGGAAACCTGGGGTCGTCGGCCCGATCAGCACCCCGGCCACCACATACCCGACGATCGCTGGTACGCCCAGGCGAAATGCCAGCACCCCGAGCCCGAGGGCGAGGGCGAAGGCGGCGGCGACGGTCGCGATCAGGGGGACGGAGTGGGACACGGACTGGACTGGGTCGGGGTGGGCCCTCGGAGGTAACTTATCCGCTGTCTCCGTCCCCAACCGCCATGGCTACCGAACTCTCCACCCCGACCTACCTCCCCTCACCGCAGCTGACCCCGCGGGAGGGGGACCTCTTCAACCTCGACGCCGCCCTCACGGAAGAAGAGCGCGCCGTCCGCGACTCCGTTCGCGCCTTCGTCGACGAGAAGGTCCTCCCGATCATCGGGCCGTGCTACGTGGAGGGCCGCTTCCCCAAGGAGCTGATCGCCGAGATGGGGGCGAACGGCTACTTCGGGGCGAACCTCCCCGAGGAATACGGCTGCGCCGGCCTCAACAACGTGATGTACGGGCTCATCATGCAGGAGCTCGAGCGGGGCGACTCCGGGATCCGCTCCTTCGCCTCGGTCCAGGGCGCCCTCGTCATGTACCCCATCTACGCCTTCGGCTCTGAGGAGCAGAAGCGCCACTATCTGCCGAAGATGGCGACGGGTGAAGTGATCGGGTGCTTCGGTCTCACCGAGCCCGACTACGGCTCCAACCCGGCGGGGATGATCACCCGTGCGAAGCAGCAGGCCGACGGCTCCTGGATCCTGAACGGCGCCAAGATGTGGATCACCAACGGCTCCACCGCACAGGTCGCCGTCGTCTGGGCCAAGACGGAGGACGGCGACGAGAGCGGGAAGAGCATCCGCGGCTTCCTCGTCCCGACCGACAGCAAGGGGTTCAAGGCGAAGGATCAGAAGGGGAAGCTCTCCCTCCGCGCCTCAGATACGAGCGAGTTGGTCTTCGACAACGTCCATCTCCCCGCCGATGCGATCCTCCCGAAGAGCGGCGGACTCAAGAGCCCCCTCATGTGCCTGACGCAGGCGCGCTACGGGATCTCCTGGGGCGCCCTCGGCGCCGCGATGGCCTGCTACGAGGAGGCGCTCTCCTATTCGAAGGAGCGCGTGATGTTCGGGCGGCCGATCGGTGGCTTCCAGATCCAGCAGGTCCGCCTCGCCGACATGCTCACCGAGATCGTGAAGGGGCAGCTCGTCTCCCTCCATCTCGGGCGCATGAAGGACGTCGGGACCTTCACCCCGCAGCAGGTCTCCTTCGCGAAGCGCAACAACGTCAACATCGCGACGGACATCGCGCGTGAGGCACGGCGCCTCCTCGGTGGGAACGGGATCCTCGCCGAGTACGCGAGCATGCGCCACATGGCGAACCTGGAGAGCGTCTATACGTACGAGGGGACGCACGACATCCACTCGCTCATCCTCGGGCAGGCGGTGACGGGGATGAACGCCTTCGGGGGCTGACCGCTCTGCGATGATCCCGCGGGGATGCCCACGCGGCCTTAGGATGGAATCGGCGAGCGCGGACCTGGGTTCAGGTCCGCGCTTTGCCGTAGCGCCCCTGCAGGGTGCGCCGCACCCACTGCGGCATGTAGCGGAGCGCGAGGACGATCAGCTGGTAGCGCTTCCCCGGGACGACGACCACCGGCCCGTCGCCAAAGAGCGCGTCGAGCGACTCGCGTACCACGCGGTCGGCATCGAGCCACATGAAGGCGGGGATCCCGACCGATTTGTCGATCCCCGCGCGGTCGTGGAACTCGGTGTGGGTGAAACCGGGGCAGAGGGCCTGCACGGCGACGCCTGTCCCTTGGAGCTCCATCGCGAGCCCCTCGCAGAAGACGCGCTGGTACGCCTTGGTCGCGCAGTAGTTCACGTTCCCAGGGCTCGCGGTGAAGGAGGCCACCGACGCCACGACGATGATCCGTCCCTGCTTTCGCCCGATCATCCCCGGGAGCGCGGCCTGCGTGAGACGCATCGCCGCCAGCACATGGAGGTCGAGCATCCCGACCTGCTCGCGCTCCGGGCGGGTCGCGAGCTTCCCCTTGGTCCCGAAGCCGGCGTTGTTGACCAGCACGCTGATGCGCGGGTCCGAGGCCAGTCGCTCGCAGAGCCGCGTGACCTCATCCGTCTTGATCAGGTCGCAGGGGAAGGCCTCGGCGCTGATGCCGTGCCGCGCGGCAAGGGCGTTCCCGAGCTCGGTGAGTCGCGCCCCGTCGCGCGCGACGAGCAACAGGTCAAACCCGCGGGCCGCGAGTTGGGCGGCGAAGGCCTTGCCGAGGCCCGCCGAGGCCCCGGTGACGACGGCGATCGGGCGGGGCGAAGTGGATGTGGTCATGGTGAGAATCTACATTCCTCTCCCGATGGGCATCGTCACCGCCTCCATCCCGCTCTTCTTCCTCCTGATCGCGCTCGAGCTCCTCTGGAGCCAGTGGTCGGGTCGGCGGGTCGTGCGGCTCAATGACGCCCTCTCCGACCTGAGCTGTGGGATCCTCAGCCAGCTCGCGGGGATCTTCAGCAAGGTCGTCACCGTGGGGATCTTCATCTGGGTGGGGTCGCACTTCGCGGTGCAGCGCGTCGTGCCGACGCTCCCCGCGTGGCCGAGTGGGGCCCCGTTCGCCTCCGCGGCAGGGTTCCCGGGATTCAGGGTGGATCTCCCGGCGCTCGCGAGCTGGAGCGCGGTCTTCGTCCTCGTCGACTTCTGCTACTACTGGTCCCACCGTCTCTCGCATGAGGTGCATCTCCTCTGGGCGGGGCATGTGGTGCATCACTCGAGTGAGGAGTACAACCTCCCCGTCGCGCTGCGGCAGAGCGCGCTGCATGGGCTGATGAGCTGGGTCTTCTATGTGCCGCTCGCCCTCATGGGCGTACCCTGGCAGATGTTCGTCACCTCGATGGCGCTCAACCTCGTCTACCAGTTCTGGATCCATACGCGCGCGATTGGGACGCTGGGGCCGGTCGCGGAGTACGTGCTGAACACGCCGAGCCATCATCGCGTGCACCATGGGGTGAACCCCAAGTACCAGGACACGAACTACGGCGGGGTCTTCATCGTCTTCGATCGCTGGTTCGGGACCTTCCAGCGTGAGGAGGAGGAACCGACCTACGGGATCACGACCCCGCTGCAGAGTTGGAACCCGCTCTGGGCGAACGTGCATGTCTTCGTGGAGATCGCGCGGGCGGCCTGGCGCGCGACGTCGTGGCGGGAACGGGGGCGGATCATCTTCGGTCGACCGGCGGCGTTCGCGGCGATGCAGCATCAGGGGGCACCGGCGCAGGCCTCGTTCGATGCCTCGGCGGTCGTCCCATACGATCCCCCGGTGCCGGCCCCGCTCGCGGCCTACGGCTTCACCCAGTTCGTCGTCGCGCTCGGCGGGGCCTACCTCCTGCTCCGTTCCGCGGCGACCCTCCCCTGGGCGCAGTCGGCGGCCGCGGCCTTCTTCCTCGCCGTGGCCCTGGCCGGGGTGGGGGGCATCTTCGAGCGGGCGAAGTGGGCCGGGGCGCTCGAGGGGGCGCGCCTCGTCACCCTGGGGGCGGCCTCGGTGGCCCTCATCTTGACAGGGCTCGGACCCGTGGGGCTCGGCTGGGCGGGGGTGGCCTTCGCCCTCGGCTCGCTCGCCATCCTCTGGCGCTATCGCGGGGCGCTGACCGAAGTGGAGCTGGCGCCGCTGATGTGAGCGCCGCGCCGCGCGGCGTCGCTTCAATGGCCGTGGTGCGCTCCCTAGATTTCCCCACGTTCGCTGCACGCTGAACCCTCGCCGACCGACCGATGAAGATCGCCGTCTGCATCAAGCGGGTCCCCGACATGGACGTCCGCTTCAAGATCGCCCCCTCCGGCACTGCCGTGGACGAGACGGGGCTCAAGTTCGACATCTCCGACTTCGACGGCTACGCCGTGGAGGCCGCGCTCCAGATCAAGGAGAAGCTCAACGCCGGCGAGGTCGTCGTGATCTCGCTCGGCGGCGACGTGGTGCAGGAGACGCTGCGCAAGGCGATGTCGATGGGCGCCGACCGCGCGGTGCAGCTCAAGGCCGATGGCACGCACGTCGACTCCTTCGCGATCGCCTCGGCGCTCGCCGCGGAGCTCAAGGACGGCGGCTACGACCTGATCATGTTCGGACGGATGTCGATCGACACCGCGCATGGCGTGACGGGGGCGATCGTCGCCGAGTTGCTCGGGCTCCCCTGCGTGAACGCGATCTCCAAGCTTGAGTTCGACGGGCGCACCGCCAAGATGCGCCGTGAGCTCGAGGGGGCGTACGAGCTCGTCGAGTGCGCGCTCCCTGCCGTCGTCACGATCGACGAAGGGATCGCGCGGCCGCGGTACCCCTCGCTGAAGGGGATCATGGCCGCCAAGAAGAAGCCCCTCGAGACGAAGCCCGCGCAGCTCCCGGCGCTGCGGCTCGCCCTCGACGCCCTCGCGCTCCCGCCGGAGCGGGCCGCGGGCCGCATCATCGGGGAGGGCACTGCCGCCGTCCCCGAACTCGTCCGTCTCCTCAAGGAAGAGGCGAAGGTTCTCTGATGAGCGCACACGTCCTCGCATTTGCCGAGTCGCGCGGGGGAGAGCTCCGCCGCGCCGCCCTCGAAGCCGTCACCGCTGCCCGCCGCATCGCCGATGCGCGGGGTGGGCAGGTCCATGCGATCCTCTTTGGTGCCGCTGGCATCGGTTCGCACGCCGCCGCCCTTGGGGCCCATGGCGCCGATCGCGTGCTCGTGGTGGAGCATGCCGCCTTCGCCCAGAACAATCCCGAGGCGGTCGCCGCGACGATCGCGGCCACGATGAGTGGGTACGGTGCCTTTGTCGCCACCGCCTCGGCCACCGGGAAGGACGTCGCCCCGCGCGTCGCCGCCAAGCTCCAGGTCCCGATGGCCGCTGATGCCACCGCCTTCGAGGTGAAGGGCGAGGCGATCACCGTGACCCACCCCGGCTACACGGGGAAGATCCTTCAGTCGCTCACCCTGACCGCCTCGCCGGCGATCCTCTCGGTGCGCGCTGGCGCCTACCTCCCCGTGGCGAACGCCACGGCGGGCGAGGTCGAGGCCGTCACGCCCGCGGCCGATCCTGCGGCGAGCCGCGTGCGCGTGACCGAAACCGCGGCAGGGAACACTGCGAAGCTCGACCTCGGCGAGGCGCCGGTGATCGTTTCCGGCGGACGTGGGCTCAAGGAGGCCGCGAACTTCTCGTTGGTGGAGGCGCTCGCCGGAGCGTTCGGGAACGCGGCGGTCGGTGCGACGCGCGCGGTGACCGATGATGGGTGGCGCCCGCACGCCGATCAGATCGGCCAGACGGGGCGGCTCGTGAGCCCTGACCTCTACATCGCCTGCGGGATTTCCGGCGCCATCCAGCATCTCGCCGGGATGCGGACCTCCAAGACGATCGTGGCGATCAACAAGGACAAGGAGGCCCCGATCTTCAAGGTGGCCGACTACGGGGTGGTGGGGGATGTCCTCGAGATCCTCCCCGTGCTGACCGAGGCGGTGAAGCGGGCGAAGGCACAGTAGCCTACCTTTTGGGGCATGACCGTCGCCAACGCCCTCTTCCTCGCGATCCTCCTCCTCGCCGTCGGCTTCTTCGCGGCGAACGTCCAGCGCCTCATCGGCTACCTCCGGATCGGTCGGCTCGACGACTCGCGCTGGACCGAGATCCCCACGCGCCTCGGGAATCTCATCACGATCGGGATCTTCCAGTCGAAGATCTTCCGTGACTCCATCGCCGGCCCGATGCACGCCCTCATCTTCTGGGGGTTCCTCATCCTCGGGGCCGGGACGACGGAGATGCTCATCAAGGGGGTCGTGCCCTCGTTCGGCTACGAGCATCTCCTCCCTGAGCCCCTCTACCGCGGCTATGTCCTGAGCCAGGAAGGGTTCGCGGCGATCGTCCTCGCGATGGTCGCGATGGCGCTCTGGCGCCGCCTCACCAAGCGGGTGAAGCGCCTCGAAGGGGCTGAGACCCATCCGAACGATCCCCTCCTGATCCTCTCATGGATCGGCGCGCTGATGGTGACGATGTTCCTCACCGAGGCCTTCGCGATCATCGCGGAGCCGGTGGCGCTCGGGGGGATGCGCCCGGTGAGCTACCCTCTCGCGATCGCGCTGACGCAGGTCGGGTTCACTCCCGGGATGCCGGCCCCCGCGCTGATGCACGACCTCTGGTGGTGGGCGCATGCCCTCCTCGTGCTCGGCTTCTTGAACTATCTGCCGTACTCCAAGCACCTCCATGTGGTCGCGTCGCTCCCGAACACCTACCTCTCGAACACGAGTGGGCCTGGGGTGGTCGGGGCGATCCGGGCGATGGACTTCGAGGGGGCGGACGCCGAGCAGTTCGGCGCGAAGGATGTGGAGCATCTGAGCTGGAAGTCGCTCCTCGATGGCTTCGCCTGCACCGAGTGCGGGCGCTGCACCGCGGTCTGCCCGGCGAACACCACGGGGAAGCTCCTCTCCCCGCGGAAGATCATGATCAATGTCCGCGAGCGGCTCGAAGAGAAGGCGCCGTGGATGGTGCCGGGGGAGGGGGGTGTGCTCACCCTGAGCCCCGAGGCGCCGGCCGCGATCGCCGAGCGCTCGCTCCTCGATGGGTACATCACCGAAGAGGAGCTCTGGGCCTGCACCTCGTGCCGCGCCTGTGTCTATGAGTGTCCCGTCTCGATCGACCAGCTCTCGGTGATCACGGAGCTGCGCCGGAACCTCGTGCTCTCGGAGTCGCGCTTCCCCGAGGAGTTGATGCCGGCCTTCGAGGCGATGGAGACGAGCGGCTCTCCGTGGTCGTTCGATCCCGGTGATCGCGCCAAGTGGGCCGACGGAATGGACATCCCGACGATGGCTGAGATGGCGGCGCGTGGGGAGACCCCGGAGGTGCTCTACTGGGTGGGGTGCATGGGGTCGTTCGACGATCGCGCCAAGAAGACGACCGTCGCCTTCGCGAAGATCCTCAAGGCCGCGGGGGTGCGCTTCGCGATCCTCGGGCAGGAGGAGAAGTGTAATGGCGATCCGGCGCGTCGGATGGGGAATGAATACCTCTATCAGACGCTCGCCAAGGACAACGTCGACACCCTCGGGCGCTACGGCGTGCGCACCGTGGTGACGGCCTGCCCGCACTGCTTCCATCAGCTCGGGAACGAGTATCCGCAGTTCGGTGGGGAGTACGAGGTGATCCACCACGCGACGTACATCGAGCATCTCCTGGCGGAGGGGCGCGTCCCGATCCGGCAGGATCTCCATGCGCCGGTGCGCACCTTCACCTATCACGACTCCTGCTACCTCGGCCGCTACAACGAGGTGTACGACGCGCCCCGTGAAACGCTCAAGCGTGCGCTCCCGGTGGTGAACCTCGTCGAGATGGAGCGCTCGCGCGACAAGGGGCTCTGCTGCGGTGCGGGTGGTGGCCGGATGTGGATGGAGGAGACGGTCGGGAAGCGCATCAATGTGGAGCGCGCGGAGGAGGCGCTCGCCACCCAGGCCGATGCGGTCGCGGTGGCCTGCCCGTTCTGTATGACGATGATGGCCGACGGGGTGAAGGCGCAGGGGGCCGAGGTCCCCGTGCTCGACATCGCCGAGGTCGTCGCGGAGCAGTTGGGCTAAGGGATGGCGCGTGAGGAGCGGCGGCTACCGGACGGGACGCTCGACCATCCCGATCTCCCGATCAAGCCGCCGTTCGTCTTTTTGATCGCGACGGGGGTCGGGGCGATCGCGCACTGGCTGGTGCCGCGGACGATCCGTCCCGAGGGGATGGTGTGGATCGGCCAGGCCGTCCTCCTCGCGGCGCTGTGTTGGATCGCCTTCGTGATCTGGACCTTTCGTCGTCATCAGACCGCCGTCGAGCCGTGGAAGGCGACGAAGACCATCATCGCGACGGGGCCCTTCGCGCTGAGCCGGAACCCGATCTATATCGGCTTCGCCATCGCGCAGGTGGGGATCGCCCTCTGGGCCAATCAGCTCACCATCCTGGCAATGGTCCTCCCTGCGCTCGTCTTCACCGACCGGGCCATCATCCGGCGCGAGGAAGACTATCTCACGCGGAAGTTCGGCGAGCCCTATCTGGCGTATTGTCGGAAGGTGCGGCGCTGGCTCTGAGTGAGGTCAGCGCGCGTCTGCGCGAGCGGTCCGCTACCCTCGCCGAATCTCGTACACCGTCAGCACATGGTGCGCGAACGATCCCTCCGGGGCGGGGGGATGCACCGGGCGCCGCTCCTGATGCACGACCCGATGCGTGAGTCCGAGCGGCCCGAGCGCATCCAGAAAGTCGTGCAGCGCGACGCGTCCCTGGTCTGAGATCAGCGCGCGGCCATCGGGTGAGAGCGCGCGTGCGATGAGCGCCGAGATGAGCATCGCATGCGGGCGCTCGTAGAGCACATCGGCGGCGAGAATGAGGTCGTACGTGCCCAGATCGTCGGGAAGCGCGCGCCAGTCGACCATCCGCGTCGCGGGCTCACGGCCGTTCGCGCACCAGGCGTTCCGCGCGGCGAAGAGGAGGGCATCCTCGTAGTAGTCGGTGGCGACCACGTCGTAGCCGGCCCGCATCGCGGCGATGGTGACGAGGCCAATCCCGCAACCGAGCTCCAGCGCCAGCGGGCGGTGGGAAGCGCTGCCGTCAGGCGCCGAATCCTCAGTTGGGATCAGCGGGGCCGCGCCCATCAACCGCCGCTCAGTCAAGAGGTGATCCGCGAGCACGACGGCCGCAGGCCAGAGATCGGCCCAATACGGCAGTCGCTCATCCCGCGCGAAGTCTGCCTCACTGATCAGATCATCCGGGTTGCGCGGCTTCTCGAGGGTGATCCGCTCCCCGCCGAGCGTGACCTCGGCGGAGCCGAGGACGAAACGCCGCTCGAGGTCGGCGAGGGCGGCTCTCATGCGTGACTCACAGCGCGAAGGACGCCGCGAGGCTCGCGTCCTCGGTGAGGAGCAGTGCGGAGAGCCGCTCACCCGCGGGGACCTCGGACCGATCCTCCGGCACCACGAGGAGCGCATTCGCGAGCGACATCGAGGTGAGGATCCCTGAGCCCTGCGGGCCAGTGAGGCGCGCGGTCAGCGTCCCATCGGGCTGCGCGGTGACGATCGCTCGCAAGAAGTGCGTGAGCTTCGCCCCGATCTTGACCGGCTCCTCGAGGGTGACCGCCACCGGTCGCCGATAGAGCCGCGTGTGCCCGAGCATCCGGCGAATCGCTGGGCGCACGAAGAGCTCGAAGGTGACCATCACGCTCACCGGATTCCCCGGGAGCCCGATCCAGGGGATCCCGTGGATCCGTCCGAAGCCGACCGGTGCCCCCGGCCGCATCCGCACGCGCCAGAGCGCCATCTCGGCCCCCATCGCCTCGAGTGCGGCCCGCGTGTGATCGAACTCCCCGACCGAGACGCCAGCGGAGGTGACGATCAGATCGGGCTGCTCGGCGAGCGCCCGCTCGAGGAGCGTCCGCATCGCCTCACGTGTATCCGCGGCGTGACCGAGTCCGATCGGGACGCCCCCGTTGAGCCGGACGAGCGCATCGAGCGTATACGCGTTGGAGCTGACGATCTTCCGCCCCGCCTCCACTTCCTCAAAGCGGTCGAGGTCGACGAGCTCGTCCCCTGAGCCGAGGATGGCGACGCGTGGCCGACGAGGCGTCGCGACCGTGGCCTGACCGATCGAGGCGAGGACACCGATCTGCGCCGCGCCGAGTGGCATCCCGGCAGGGAGCGCGACCGTCCCCGTGGAGAGATCCTCCCCGCGCCGGCGGATATTCTTCTCTCGATCGCGATCGTTGCGCACCTGTACCTGCGTGAGCCCCGCGTCGGTATCCTCCACGCGCACCACGGTGTCGGCGCCCTGCGGGATCGGTGCGCCCGTCATGATCCGCGTCGCCTCACCGGGACCGAGCGCCCGTGTGGGGAAGGCACCCGCCGCCACGGTCTCCAGCACCGGGAGGACCACTGGCGCCCCCGCACTCGCCCCTGCGATATCCGCGCCACGCACCGCATACCCGTCCATGGCGGAGTTATCCCAGTGCGGCAGCGTGATCGGCGAGCGAATGTCCTCGGCCAGCACCCGACCGAGCGCCTCGCCGAGCGGCACCGGCTCGATGGCGAGCGGGGTGATCCCCTCGGTGATCCGCGCGACCGCCTCGGCGACGCTATGCATCAGCGCGGGGCTCCGATCGCGTTGGCGGCGAGCCAGGTGAGGAGTGCATCCTGCACCCGCTCCACCTCGGCGTTCGCGACTACATGGTTGTTCGCGAGCATCGAGAAGAGGAGGAGTCGCCCATCGGCGGTGGTCACGAAGCCCGAGAGGGCGCGGGCCTTGTCGAGCGTACCCGTCTTGGCGTGCACATTCCCCTGCGCCCGCGTGCCCCGCATCCGATTCCGGATCGTCCCATCGACACCGGCGACCGGCAATGCATCGTAGAAGGTGCGGAACGCGGGATGCCGACGCATCGTATCGAGCACACGGACGATCGTTTCCGGCGTGAGATAGTCATGCCGTGAGAGCCCGCTCCCATCGCGGATCGCGAAGCCGGCAGAGTCCGTGCCCCAGGCGAGGAGTTGCCGCTCCACCACCGCGCGGCCGGAATCGGCGGTGCCACTCCCCGTCTCCACGCGCCCGAGCGTCTTGAAGAGCAGCTCCCCGATCTGGTTCTGTGAGGGCTTCTCGAAGCGCGGGAGGATCTCGCGGAGGGGCGGGGAGATGCGTGAGGCGAGCGCCACCATCCCGGTGGTATCGGCGAAGGCGTTCGGCTCCACCCCGCCGCGCACGCGGATCCCCCGTGCACCGAGCGCCTCGGCGAAGGCGTCGAGCCAGGCCCCACTCGGGTGCCGCAACGCCACTTCGAGTGTGACGGAGTCGCCGGCGATCACCTGACCGCTCAGCGAGAGCGCTGGGCGTACTCCGCCCACATCGGTGCTCCATTCCACGCGACTCCGCACCGTCCCGTTCGTCCCGCCCACTCCGGCAAGGCCGCCATCGCGTGCGATGGTCGTGACCGAGACGGTCCCCAGTGCCGGCACGCTCGACGCTGGGGCGGTTCGCACCGTGACCGGCGCGCCCGCGGTGGCCCCGCCGACGATCGTCACTCGCGCGACCCCCTCGTTGAAGAGCAGGGCATCGATCGGCGCGGAGTAGCCGAAGTCGAGATCGTCCCACGCCCAGCCGAACCCGAGCGTCGAGTCGGGGAAGACCGGTGCGGCTCGCAGGAGTCGCCCGGTGATCTCACGGATCCCGCGCGCGGCGATCGAGTCCGCCATGGCACGGAGCGGCGCCATCGCATCCCCGCCGGCGAGCGAATCCGAATAGGTCGGGTCCCCGCTCCCAAGGACCGCGAGATCTCCCGCGAGGACCCCATCGCGCACGGTGGTGCCGCCAAGCACCCGGGTCTCATAGCGGAAGTCAGCCCCAAGCCGCGTGAGTGCCACCGCCCCGGTGATCAGCTTCATGTTCGACGCCGGCATGAAGAGCTTGCCGGCGTTCCGCGAGTAGAGCGTATCACCCCGCTCCGCGTCGACGATCAGCACGCCCCAATGCGCGGAGCGGAAGCGGCGGTCGCCAAGCAGGGAATCGGCGAGCGTCCCGAGGACGGCGCGCGGGGGCTGCGCAGGCTGCGCTTGCGGCTGCACGGGCTGCGGCGTCGGGCGCGCGGTCGGCGCGCTCAGCGGGCGACAGGCACCGAGCCCAATGAGGGCGAGCCCGGCCAGGGTACGCAGGTACGGACGCATCAGTCCCCTCGGTGCGGTGCGGTGATGAAGGTACCCTCGATCCACGCGGCGCAGTGCTCGACCCACTCCGGGGCCTCGAGCGAGAACGATATCCCGGTGAATCCCGGGATCACCGCATCGCTCGCCATGGCCAGACAGGAATCCGCCGGCAACGCGCCATCCTCCCAGAGCGAGGTAGGAAAGACCGCGCGCCGGACCACCTCGAGCTTCGGCAGCGCCGAGCGCTTGAACCCCTCGGCGAGCACGAGGTCCGCATCGGCGAGATAGCGGTCCACGATCACCTCCGGTGCGAGCTCCTCGTGCCACCGCGAGACCAGGGCGAACTTATCCGGCGAGGCCATGGCGACCCGCGCGGCATTCCCCTCGTGATAGTGCCGATAGGTGTCGGTGCCGGCAGGATCGAGCGAGAAGGTGTGCGACCCATGCTTCAGGATCATCACGCGATACCCGCGCCGCGTGAGCGCCGCGCTCAGGCGCACGACCGTGGTCGTCTTGCCGACATGCTTCTTGCCGACCACACAGAGGATCGGGGGACGCCGTGCTCCGGCGTGCTCCGGTGCGACGCCGAGCGGGTCAGTCGACATCGGGCACCATCCCCTGGAGTCGGACCAGGTCGTCCGCGGTGTTCACATTGCCGAAGAGGCGATCGGGATCACCGAAGCGACGCACCTCCTCCAGCGGCACTCGGGCCACACGCACGGCGTCCAGGAAGGCGATGACGCGTCGGTCCCCCGCGTCGAGCGCGGCGGTGATCGGCGCGAGACACCGCGCACTGTACCAGGCGCACAGCGGTTCCACCCCGCGCCTCGAGCCATCGCTCTCGGGCAGCACCGCATCTACATCCCCCGCTTCGCCGCGCGCGCGCATCACGCCGAGCAGCGCCGCGGAAACGTACGGCATATCCCACGCCACGACGAGCACGTCGGACGGCGTGCCGTCGGCAAAGGCCGCGATAGAGGCTCCAACACTCGAGGCATCGCCTGCGCAGGCCAGTGCCGCGTGCAACCCGCCGAGCGCGCCCTCCCCTGGCCGCACATCGGCGACGGTGCGCACCCCTGGCAACCAGGTGCGCGCCTCCGGAGCATTCGCCACGAGGAGCAGATCGTCGGTCACCAGGCGCAGGGCGCGCGCCACACGGTCGATGATCCGCTCACCCGCTACGGTCTCCAATCCCTTCGGGCGCCCGCCGAACCGCGTCGCACCGCCCCCCGCGAGAATCACCCCCGTGCAGCTCACGGGGTCCACACCTGCGGCGTGCCTGAGACCGCGCGCCCGATGAGGACCATCCCTGCCGCCCGGGCGATCTCCACCGCCACCGTGCTCGGCACCGACGGGGTCGCCACCACCGCGATCCGCGCCCGTGCCGCCTTGTACGCGAGCTCGCCAGAGATCCGTCCAGTCACCAACAGGAGGAGATCCGCGGTCTCTTGCCGCGCGAGGATCCGCTGCCCCATCACCTTATCCACCGCATTGTGTCGCCCGATATCCTCGGCGTGCGTGAGTAACTCGACGCCATCGGTCAGGGCGGCCGCGTGGATCCCACCGGTCGATTGGTACCGCTCCCCCCGCGCGAAGAGGGCCTTGAAGAGCGCACGCATCTGCGCGAGGTCGGGGATCGCCGGCACCGTCGCACGCCGCGGCACCTTGTGCAGGGCCCCGAGGATCGTCGTCACCGCACCGCACCCCGAGGCGAGTACCCGGCGGCGCTCCTCCCCCTCGACCGTCGCGTAGCGCGCCTCTGGCACCGTGACCCAGAACCCGAGCTCCCGCGCACAGGGGCGCATCGAGAGGAGGTCGTCGCGCGATTCGAGGTACCCCTCGCCGTAGCACCATCCGACGACCAGCGCATCGAGCTGATCGGGGGTGCACATCCAGGTGACGGCGGGCTGGCTATTCACCTCGAGCCAGACCGGCACCTCGTCCACCGCATCGAGCGGGGTCGCGCCGTCCGGCCCCGCGGTCACGTCGGTTCGATCTCCACCCAGAGATCGGGCATCTCGGCGAGTCGCACGCGGAGCACGCGCGCCGTACCGCTGAGCCCCGCCTGCACCTCGCGCGCGATCCACCACGCCACATTCTCCGAGGTCGGGATCGCACGCCCTTCGGCGAACTCCGGCACGTCGAGCACGAGGTTCCGGTGATCGAGCCGCGCATGCACGCGCTCGGTGAGGACGCGATCGAGCGCCGCGAGATCGACACAGAACCCGGTCTGCGGGTCGATCTCGCCCCCGACCGTCACCTCGCAGGTGTACGTATGCCCATGCCAGTTGGGATGCGCGCACGCCCCGAACACCTCGGCATTCTTCGCGTCACTCCACTCCGGCCGCCGGTAACGATGCGCGGCGGAGAAAGTGAGACGGCGGGTGAGGGTGGCGGGCGGCATCGTCGGTCTAGCGAAAGAAGTAGCGGCTCGCGCCGATCTGCACCATGGCGTTCCCGACCCACGGACCGAGTCGCCCACTGGGGACGAGCGGATCGCTCCCCGCGCCGTAGGTGTCAGGATAGGAGTACTTCCAGTGCACGCGGGTAAGATCGGCGTGGAGCTCCCACGCCTGTCCCGTCGTGACCCGCGCCCCGAGGCCGTAGGAGATGGTGAAGGCGCTCCCGAACTTGTACCCCCCGAGGTCGAACTTCGTATTGCCGTCGGTGACGAACCCGATCGCGCCATGGAGCTGGGGGACGATCCGCCGCCACGACTTGTTCCCGGTGAGGTTCATGTTGAGCCCCAGCTCGGTGAGTACCAGCGGGTGCCGCTCCGTGCCGGCGTCGCGCTGCGCATCGCTGAAGAGGGGATCCTTGATTGGACGCTCGAGGCTCGGCGCGACGCCGATCCGCGTGAAGAACCAGAGGGGGCGCGTGAGCTGCAGGTCGTAGCGACCGGTCAGCATCAGCCCGCTGCGGGCGGCCACCCCCGCGGGATCCCGACCCGGCGCGATCGTCCCGATCCCGATCGTCGCGGCCTGTCGCCCGCGGAGGTCCTCGTACGGGCGCGACGCGGGATCGTGCCCCACCTGGGCCACCGCCGGCCGCGCGAGGCCCACGCCGAGGGCGCCGAGCATGAGGGCGCGCATGGTCGAACGCCTCATGCGGCACCTCCCACGCGCAGATCACGGCCCGTCATCGCCTCGGGACGGTCGATCCCGAGCATCGCGAGCACCGTGGGGCCGACGTCGCAGAGTGCGCCGCCGGAGCGGAGCGCCATCGGCGCCCCGTCATCGATCAAGAGGAAGGGCACCGGATTCGTGGTGTGGGCGGTATGGGGGCCACCGGTGGTGGGGTCGATCATCATCTCGCAGTTGCCGTGGTCGGCGGTGATGAGCAGACGGGTCCCGGTCCGCTCGGCCGCCGCGATGATCCGCGCGAGCTGCTGGTCGACGACCTCGCAGGCGCGCACCGTCGCATCGAAGTTCCCGCTGTGACCGACCATGTCACCATTCGCGTAGTTGCAGAGCGTGAACTCGTGAGAGGTCCGGAGCATATGCTCCACGAGCACGTCGGTGATCCCGGGCGCACTCATCTCCGGCATCAGGTCGTAGGTCGCCACCTGCTGGCTCGGGACGAGGACCCGCTCCTCGCCGCGATACGGCGTCTCGTTCCCGCCGTTGAAGAAGTAGGTCACGTGCGGGTACTTCTCCGTCTCAGCCGTCCGGCGCGTGCTCTTCCCCGCGTCTTCGATCACCTCGGCGACGATCTTCGCCATCGAGAAGGGCTCGAAGGCGATCGGCACCCCGAAGGTCTGGTCATACTGGGTCATCGTCGCCACATGGAGCCGGGGCCGTCCGCTGACATCGAAGCCGTCGAACCCCTCGATCGCCAGCGCGCGCACGATCTGCCGCATCCGGTCGGAGCGGTAGTTCCAGGTGATCACCGCGTCGCCCTCGCGCATCAGCGCGACCGGCTGACCGTCACGAACGACCGTTGCCGGGAGCTGGAACTCGTCGGTGGTGCCGGCGGCGTACTGCGCCTCGATGTAGGCGATCGGGTCGTCAGTGGTCGGGCCCGTGCCGCGCACCGCGGCGTCGTAGGCGCGCTGCGTGCGCGGCCAGCGATGGTCGCGGTCCATCCCGTAGTAGCGCCCCCCCACACTGCCCATCCCCGCGCGGTCCCCGACCTTCGCCATCAGGGCGCGGACGTAGCCGAGCGCCGAGGTGGGGAGGGTGTCGCGCCCGTCGAGCAGGAGATGCAGGGCGATGCGCGGCACCCGCTCGCGCGTCGCGAGATCGATCAAGGCGAGGAGGTGATCGTCGTGCGCATGCACCCCGCCATCGCCGACGAGGCCGAGGAGGTGCAGTGTCCCCCCCGTGGCGCGCACCTGGGCGCAGGCGCCCCGGAAGGCGGGATTCGAGAAGAACGCCCCGTCGCGGATGCTCTCGCCGATCCGGACGAGGTCCTGCATCACCACGCGGCCGGCGCCGAGGTTCAGATGCCCCACCTCGCTATTCCCCATCTGCCCGTCGGGGAGCCCCACCGCCCGGCCGCTCGCGTCGAGCAGGGTCTTCGGCGCGCGGGCCCAGAGCCGATCCCAGGTGGGGGTCCGCGCCATCGCGATCGCATTGCCTTCGGTCTGCGTGCGATGCCCCCAGCCATCGAGGACGACGAGCACGACGGGACGGTCCACCTTCGAAGCCATCAGGGCCCGACCGAGTCGAGAGGGTGATGTTATCTTGCGACGCGCAGGGCGCCCGTCGCGCGAGAGCGCAATCTACCGCGCCCCACGTCCCTCCGACCAGCGATGCACCTCCTTCGTTCCCTCGTCTTCCTCCTCTTCGCAGGCTCTGCGGCGGCGCAGGGGCGACTGGTCCGTGCCACCGAGGCCCGGGCGACCCCCACCGGCACGGCGATCGCCACCCTCGAACCCCGCACCACCTGGCGCCAAGGTCCCACCCAGCGGAACGCCGTCCGCATCACACTCGAGGGGTGGATCGATGCCGATCGGGTCGGCGGGCGTCGGGAGTCCTTCCCGCAGTCGATCGGCGGGGCCGGGATGGTCAGGCTCCGCGCCGAGCCGCGCAGCAATGCACCGATCCTGGGGGTCCTCGTTCCCCGGGCCGGGATCCGGGTGATCGAGCGGAAGGGGGGGTGGGCGCGGATCCGGCGCGAGGCCTGGGTGAGTCGGTCCGCCTTCGAGTCCGCCTCGGCGCGCCCCGCCTCGCCGGCCCGTGAGGTCCCGAAGGCCGCGGCGCCACCCGCCTCGCCGGCACCGGTGGCCACGCCGCGTTCCGCGGAGCCCGCCCCGCCGCCCTCGCCCTCGCCCTCGCCCAACGCCCTCCGCGCCAGCGCCGAGCTCGACCTCGCGCTCGCGCCAGGCACCGGACGGATCGGCACCCTCGATAAGGACGCCGTCGTCGAACCCACCGCCCGCTCTCGTGGGTGGGTCCGGGTCCGCGTCGAGGCCTGGGTCCCCGAGTCCCTCCTCACCCCGACCGACTCGACCTACACGGCGGCGCTCCGGGCCATCGATCTCCGACTCGATCCCGTCGGCTTCGTCGGGCGGACCGTCCGCTGGAACGTCCAGGTCGTGGGACTCCAGAACGCCGACCCGCTCCGCAAGGGCTTCCGACCCGACGAGTCGTACCTCCTCGCCCTCGGTCCCACCGGGGAGAACGCCGTCCTCTACTTCGCCGTCCCGTCCGCCCTCTTGGCTGACGCGAAGGCGATTCGCCCGATGAGCCGAGTGATCCTGACCGGAACCGTGCGGACGGGGCGCTCCGAACCCACCGGCGCCCCCATCATCGACCTGCGGTCGATCACACGGCCATGATGCGGCCGCGCGCGTTCGGCGCCCTCGCGGTACTGCTCGGCGCCACCGGTCTCCTGGCGATGCGCCACGCCGCGACCCTCCGCGGCGAGGTCGAGCGCCTGCAGGCGACGCAGGCCGACTTCGCGCTCGAGCGGACCGCCGCCGAGGCGGCGCTGCGCGCGGAGCGGATCCGCCTCGCCCTCGAACGGGCGCGCGAGGCGCCGTTCGCCGAGGCCGCCCCCTATCTCGAGCTGATCCTCGAGGATGGGCGCCTCGTCCTGGGCCGCGGCGAGGCACGGCTCCGCGAGGTCGCCGTCGAGGCGACACTCGCACCGGGGATCCGCGCCATCGAGCGGATCGAACCCGACGCGATCGTCCTTGCCGAGGGGATGACCCTGCGTCGTGCGGGGGCCGATTCCCTCCCCGCCGTCACGGTCCCCGGGGAGATCCTCCTCCTGCGCGCCGACTTCGCAGCGCTCCGTGCCGTCCTCCGCGCCGGGGATCTCGCCTATGTCCACTGAGGGGGCACCGACCCGACGGCCGCACCTACTGCGGGGGGCCGCGCTCCTCGCCACCGCGCTGGCGAGCGCGGGGGTCGGGGTCGCCGGGCACGACCTCACGCAGGCGCTTCGCGCGCGGCAGGCCGTCCGGGGCCAGCTCGTCGCCGATTCCGCGGCGTGGCGCGCGGCGCGCGAGGACGAGCAGGCGGTCCGCGACTCCATCGTCGCCGTCGTCGATGCCCGTCGGCAGCGCGACTCCCTCGCGGCGCGCCGCTACCTCGTCATCGCCCTCGCTGACAACCGGATCTCGTTCCGCGAGGGGGATCGGGTCCTCTTCGAGAGTCGCGTGGCGAGCGGGAGTGGACGCACCCTCGAACAGACCTCGGGGGGGCGCCGCTGGAAGTTCGATACCCCACGCGGACGCCTCGTGGTCGAACGCAAGGACGTCGATCCCCTCTGGGTCCCCCCCGATTGGCACTACATCGAGGTCGCACGGCAGAAGCGCCTCAAGATCGCGCGCCTCGAGCGGGGGATGACGCTCCCCGCGGCCAACGGGGTCGTCACCGTCTCGGGGAACAACGTCGTCCTCCGCACCCCGCAGGGACGCGAGATCCCGTACGACGTGGGGGACGGGCGGGAGATCATCGTCGGCGGACGGGTCGTCATCCCCCCCTACGGGACCAACCAGCGGCAGTACAAGGGGGTCCTCGGCAACAATCGCCTCTATCTCGGCGATGGCTACGGGATCCACGGCACCAACAATCCGCGGAGCATCGGGACGAGCGTCAGTCACGGCTGCATCCGCATGCGGAACGAGGACATCGAGACCCTCTTCCGGATCGTCGACGTCGGGACCCCCGTCTACATCTACTGACCCGAGGCCCCGGGTTCGCCCGGCGCCCCCAGCCCCCGTCCCGCTGGAATTCGGGCCCCTCGGGCGATAACGTTCGAGATGGCACACGCTTCGACCCGCATCCGGACGGATGCCGCGCTGACCTTCGACGATGTCCTCCTCGTCCCGCGGCACTCCCGCGTCCACCCCAAGGACGTCTCCACGGCCACCCGCTTCTCGCGCGGGATCACCCTCCAGGTCCCGCTCATCTCGGCGGCGATGGACACCGTCACCGAGTCGGAGATGGCGATCGCCATGGCCCGCGCCGGTGGGATCGGGGTCCTCCACAAGAACATGTCGATCGATCGGCAGGCCGCCGAAGTCGATCGGGTGAAGCGCTCCGAGAGTGGGATGATCCGCAACCCGATCACCCTCCAGCCCTCGGCCACGCTCCGTGAGGCGGTCGCCCTCATGGGGCGCTTCCGCATCAGTGGCGTCCCGGTGGTCGATGGCGCCGGCAAGCTCGTCGGGATCATCACGAATCGCGACCTCCAGTTCG